>JBEDAD010000164.1:0-17309 GCA_041177985.1 Bacteroidota bacterium
GACAAAGTTGTAACTGCTATTTTTGCCTTCGCTGGCTCAAGATCAATTAAAGCACGGATATTGTTCAAGGAATTAAACAGGAAATGTGGATTCAACTGCGAGCGTAAATTTTTTAATTCAAGTTCATTCCTACTCGCCTCCAAATGGCTATTGTTCAACTCTTGTTTTCGGGATTTTTGAAAGAAATGAAACGTAAAATAGAGCGCGTTCCAAAAAATTAGCACAATAAACATAGCGAGTACATTTGAAGAAAAAACGAGAAAAGTTTGATTTTCAAGCTCCTTTTGATCAACCAGACTGGAAATCAGCGCCGTTAAGTAAGAAATGAAAATGGACGAAAAAAGAGACGTAACAAACAACCGAGGAATTAACGCTGTAAGCTTTAAATTCAACCAATTCCAATGTAAATAAATAGCGCGTAAAAGATGCGTTGCAAAAATGGCTAAAAGTATTTGGCTAAAGAGTTTAACTACTAAAACACCATCGATCTTTTCTGGATCTTGTAAATACGAAGCTAGAAAAATCAAAAAAGCATAAAAACCCCAACCAATTAGTTGTGCAACCCAATAAAGTCTTTTACTTACCGACATAAAACAAAAATAATTACCGTTTTAAATGTACAGCGCATTTTTGGATAATTGGTAAATCTAATTGGTTTGTTGGGGAATTTTACTTTTGGAATGTTTTTTGTTTTATCCTCCACAATGAAAAAAGGAGTGCTCTTTCTATTTTTAATACCTGGAATTTTGTTTGGTCAAACAATCAGTAACAATCGATTTGGCGCTTCTTTTGGCGTGCTACTAAATTTCGGATCACACGTAAATAGTATCGGACTTTCTTTGAATTCCTACTACCAAGATTATTTTTACCAGATCAATGTTGGATCGAGCCTAACGTATAATTTAAAAGGCTACGGGAACCGATCCAATTTTTGGGAGTCACGAACAACTCTAGGCGCTTTACTTCTTGGTGGAAAAAGACAAATTACACCGGATTTTCAATTGAATGGATTATTCCATAATTCTAGCTATAACTATGGAATTGGTTACAATTATGTTTGGTATTACGATAATGCGCAAACTTCCCAGCTTTCTGGCGGCTGGTCGTTGCATCTCAAAAACACAGCAGTATTAATCGAAAACGATGTGTTTGGAGGTCAGGCAAAAGACCGTTTTCGAACAGGACACATTGCTGTAACCTATCGAAACAACAATGTCAAGTTTTCCACGGGATTGTACATTTGGACAGGAGAAACTGCTAATTCCATCTGGACAAAAGTTAAATCTGAAAATTGTCCAAGCGGATTTCGAATTTTGGAAGATTTAGCTTACGGTAAAACCAGTCATGGAATTTTGTATGGCGGCATTTCTTATAATCTTGGTTACGGTCAATTTGCACAAGCTCGAATTGGGTTGGATAGCGAAAGAATAAGACATATTTTCCAAAATCGACTGGCACATGATCTTCAATTTCTACCTTCTTCTGTGGAAAGAAATACGCCACATTATCCAAGATTAGACGCCAATGGTTGTCCCGTTTTTGACAACGATTCAATTCGTAAAAACAAGCTTTATTTTCAGATTGGAAGCAATGAAAATTGGTCGAATTAACAAATCATTCCATTTTGTTGATATTATTTTAATTCTATTCCTGAAATTCGCGTAGATAATTGAATGAATCTGCTAACTTTGCGCCCCGTAGTTACATTTAAGAAATACATGTCAAATTCAACGAAATACGTATTTGTAACAGGAGGAGTAACATCTTCACTGGGTAAAGGAATTATTTCTGCCTCTTTAGCAAAATTATTACAAGCACGCGGGTATTCAACCACCATTCAAAAATTAGATCCATACATCAATATCGATCCGGGAACACTGAATCCGTATGAACACGGAGAATGTTTTGTGACAGACGATGGAGCAGAAACAGATTTAGATCTTGGCCATTATGAACGTTTTCTAAATGTTCCAACTTCCCAAGCGAATAATGTCACAACCGGCAGGATTTACCAGGCTGTAATTGAAAAAGAACGCCGTGGTGAGTTTTTAGGAAAAACAGTTCAGGTAATTCCGCACATCACCGATGAAATAAAAGATCGGATTCAATTGCTCGCAAAAAAAGGAACGTACGATATTGTCATCACAGAAATTGGCGGAACCGTTGGAGATATTGAATCTTTGCCATACGTTGAAGCCGTGCGACAAATGCTGTGGGAATTTGAAAACGACTGTATCGTGATACATTTGACTCTTGTTCCCTATTTAGCGGCAGCTGGTGAGTTAAAAACAAAGCCAACGCAACATTCTGTTAAGCAATTGTTGGAACTTGGGGTGCAACCGGATATTTTATGCTGCCGTACAGAGCACAAATTGGATTTGAATCTGCGTAAGAAAATTGCAAAGTTTTGCAATGTTAATATCAACGCAGTAATAGAATCGCGCGACGCAGAAACGATTTACGATGTTCCCTTGTTAATGCAAGCAGAGGAATTGGACAAAGTAGTTTTGGAGAAACTTGGACTTTCTTCCAAATCAACGCCAAACCTAGATACATGGAAAAGATTTATCGATCGCTTAAAAAACCCTAAAATTGAAGTTAACATTGGATTAGTTGGTAAGTACGTTGAATTAAAAGACGCTTACAAATCCATAAGTGAAGCATTTATTCATGCAGGTGTTGCAAACGAAGCACGCGTAAATGTAAAATGGATTCATTCCGAAAAACTTACAGCAGCAAATATTGATGAGGAATTACAAGGTTTAGATGGTATCTTAGTTGCGCCAGGATTTGGTTCACGAGGAATTTCCGGTAAAATCGAAGCCGTAAGATATGCACGAGAAAAGAAAGTGCCATTTTTTGGAATTTGTTTGGGAATGCAGTGTGCTGTGATTGAATTCGCTCGACACGTACTTGGTTATACCGATGCGCATACAACTGAAATTGCGGAAGATTCCACACATCCTGTAATCAGCATGATGGAAGAACAAAAAGCCATTTCAAATATGGGCGGAACCATGCGACTTGGTGCATATAAATGTCAATTAAAACCAGAATCAAAATCTGCGTTGGCCTATAATTCAGATAGAATTACAGAGCGCCACCGCCATAGATACGAATTCAATAGTGCGTATACGAAAGAATTTGAAAAGGCTGGAATGATAGCAACAGGAAAAAATCCTGAAACAGGCTTGATTGAAGTCGTAGAAATTGAAGACCATCCGTGGTTTGTAGGCGCGCAATTTCATCCGGAATATAAAAGTACGGTCGCAACCCCTCACCCACTTTTCGTAGCTTTTGTAAAAGCCGCTATTACTCATAAAACAAACTAATAAAATGGATAGAAATACGGTCATTGGACTTGTAATGATAGGTTTAATATTATCGGTTTTCACAATTGTGAACCAACCGACAAACGAGGAACTTAAGAAACAAGAACAACAAGTTGCTTTAAACGAAAAAAAGGAAGCAGCGGCAAAAGAAAAAGCAGCAGAATTAAAAGCGGAAAAAAGCGCTTCTAAGGAAGAAAAAACAGTAGCAATTGGCACGCTCGTTCCTAAATTAGATAAAAAAGGAAATCAGATTTCAACTGCAGAAGGATTGGTTTACACCGATTCGGTCACAAAACAAGATTCAATTATCGCGCCAATTAAAGCGACTTCCGGACGTGTAGCAGAAGGTGTTAGCGGTGATTTGATTCGTTTGGAAAATGAAAAGTTGGTGATTGATTTCTCCACAAAAGGTGGTATTGTAGCTGCGGTTTACTTAAAAGAATTTGAATCGTATGCAGACTACGCGAACAAAACACGCAAAGAGAAAAAAGGGAAAGTAAAAACGAAAATCACACCTTTGCGTCTATTTGGTGAAGGAGATGCAGTGAACGAATTGGTTTTTCCCTTAGGAAATAAAAAAATCAAAACTGGAGATTACCTGTTTAAAGTTGTATCACAAAGCGCAAATGCAATTACGTTTGAACTGGATTTAGGCAACGGACAAAAAATACAGAATACCTATAAATTCAAAAAGAACGCCTACGATTTAGATTATTCACTTCATATTGAAGGATTTGGCGGTAAAGTTAGCCCAAACAATATGTTGTTCAACTGGGAAACAGCTTACCGAAGAACAGAGCGATTATTCAGTGAGCAGCGCAGAGTATCTACCGTTTGTTACAATTACGACCAAGAAGGATTCAGTTATTTATCGGAAACAGGCGACGATTCAGAAGAAGCAGAAGATAAAGTAGAGTGGATTTCCTTCAAACAAAGTTATTTTTCCTCGTTTATACGTCCAGAAAATGGCTTTAGCAAAGATGGTACAAAGTTTAAATCCTATAACTATCCGGAAGGACACGAAAAAGCATGGTCGCATTTGAAAGATTTTTCTGCCTCTGCAGGATTGAATATTTCCGATGTAAACAATGCAACTGTAAATATGAATTGGTTTTTCGGACCCAACGATTATGAAGTTTTAAAATCGTACAACCAAGGCTACGACGATGTTTTGAATTTCGGTTGGGGATTGTTCCGCTGGATCAACTTGTACGCAGTGCAGCCAGTTTTTAACTTCTTGTCCAGCACAGGAATGGGAATGGGAATCGCTATTCTAATGTTGACCTTAATCTTGAAATTTGTATTGATGCCGGTGCAATGGAAAATGTATATTTCCTCGGCTAAAATGCGCATTCTAAAACCAGAAATTGATGAATTGACCGCTAAGTTCCCAAACAAGGAAGACGCGATGAAAAAACAAATGGAAATGATGACGCTTTACAAGGAATCCGGCGCAAGTCCGCTCGCAGGTTGTCTTCCGATGTTGATTCAAATGCCTATTCTATTAGCCGTTTTCCGCTTCTTCCCTTCCGCATTTGAATTGCGCCAAAAACCTTTTCTATGGGCGGAGGATTTATCCTCATACGATTCCATTTGGGATTTTGGTGTGAACATTTGGTTGTATGGCGACCACATCAGTTTATTCACCCTTTTG
Organism: Bacteroidota bacterium; assembly: GCA_041177985.1. GTDB lineage: Bacteria > Bacteroidota > Bacteroidia > Flavobacteriales_D > Crocinitomicaceae > M0103. The sequence continues at coordinate 4,987 of JBEDAD010000164.1, forward strand.
ATGGCCGGAACAACACTTTTGTATACGCATTTGAACAGTGGGAACATGCAGCAACCAACGCAGCCTGGAATGCCGAATATGAAAGTAATCATGTACATTTTCCCGTTCATGATGATTTTCTTCTTCAATAATTATTCTTCTGGTTTGAGTTACTACTACTTCATTTCAACCCTAGTTTCTATTTTAATCATGGTGCTCATCAAGCAGTTCTTTGTGGATGAAGAAAAGTTGAAATTGAAAATGGCCGCACGCAAATCTGCAAATGCTGGTTCAACAAAAGAAAAAAAGAAATCCAAGTTTCAAGAACGTTTAGAGCAAATGCAAAAAGCGCAACTGGAACAAAAGAATAGAAAAAAATAAGATTTACGCATACAATTCTAAAAGTCTCGATCTCATTCGGGACTTTTTTTTTCATCAATTTCTCTGCACTTATTTTTATCTTCAACTAAATTTTTAATATTAATTACAGCTCTTTTATTTTGGGCGTTCCCCTGCGGGTCGGGCTTTCCGCTCCAATCTTTTCTTCTTAACTAAAAAGCAAAAGGATTTACGCTGCAATCCCTAACGCAAAGTTCCTACGTCCCCTAAAACCTAACGAATACACTAAAACAGATTGATGCCGTAATTAGCTTAAAATTCAAGAACAAGATTCCCGTTTTTTTGTTAATTTCGTTAAAACTCCATGTCCATTAATTCTATGCGATTTTTACTTGTTGTATTATTAGGTTTCTCCTCACTCGCTAGAGCGCACGACTACTATTTTGCTTTTGCAGAAGTAGATTACAATGAACTGACGGAAGAAATGCATGCAACGGTTATCGTTTCCACACATGACTTGGAATACATGCTACGAAGCAAAGGAATCATTTCAAAAGATCTTGCTAGTTACACGGAAAATAAAGAAGCAATACATACGATTCAAACAGAAATTCAAAAAGGATTTGGTTTTCGATTTTCAGGCGAACAGAAAACGTTGGAATTCGAAGGAATGGAACTTCTTTTAACTGGAAACACCCAATTTTATTTTAGTTTAAAACAGGTTAAATCACTAGAACGTGTTTCTGTAAAATTCGATTTTATGATGGATATTTTTAAAGAACAACAGAATAAAATGACCTTAATTTATCGCAACTCAAAAACAACATTTGTATTTTTGACTTCCCAGAAGGAACAAGATTTAATTCTCCCGAAAAAATGAAAAAAACGCTCTTAATCGCTTCAATCCTGCTTTGTTCACAAGCATTTTCTCAAACAAAATTTGCACAATTAGACCAAGAACTTCCGACTCCGAATGAGTATAGAACTGCTGGCGGTGCGCCCGGACATAATTATTACCAGCAAAAAGCCGATTATAAAATTGCAATTACAATTGACGATGCAACGCAAAAATTGACTGGCGATGAGACAATTACCTACACCAACAATTCGCCCGACAAATTGGAATACCTTTGGTTGCAATTGGATCAGAATATCTACGATTTACAATCCGACACCAAAATAATCGAGATTGAAAAAATGGAGGATTTTAAAAACATTGGCGATGTAAAGAAGAAATTCTTTCACTACGATGGTGGATTTAAAATCGAATCCATCACCACAACATCTGGACAAAAAATGAGCTTTTCCATCAATAAAACGATGCTTCGCATAAACTTGAGTAAACCGCTATTACCAAATTCTAGCATTTCATTTAAAGTGAAGTGGTGGTACAATATAAACGATAGAATGGCTGTTGGCGGCAGATCCGGCTACGAATATTTTGAAAAAGACAAAAATTACCTTTACACCATTGCACAATTCTTTCCGCGTATGTGTGTTTATAACGATGTGGAAGGTTGGCAAAATAAACAATTCCTAGGTCGTGGAGAATTTGCCTTGCCATTTGGGGATTACGATGTTTCTATCACCGTTCCTTCCGATCATATTGTTGGAGCAACAGGCGAATTACAGAATGGAAATTCCGTTTTAACAGCAGAACAACGCAAGCGCTTTGAAAAAGCAAAACTAGCAGATTCTCCCATTATGGTTGTGACGCAAGATGAAGCAGAAACAAAAGAAAAATCAAAGGAAAAAGGATTAAAAACATGGAACTTTAAAGCAACAAATGTCCGAGATTTTGCCTTTGCATCTTCCCGAAAATTCATTTGGGACGCCCAGGCTGTAAAAGTTGGTGGCAAAACCGTTCTAGCAATGTCTTATTATCCGAAGGAAGGAAATCCACTTTGGGAAAAATACTCCACAAAATTAGTGGCGCACACCATAAAAACATACTCCAAATACACCGTAGATTATCCTTATCCTGTTGCGATTTCCGTGCATTCCAAATGGATCGGAATGGAATACCCAATGATTTGTTTCAATGGTGGACGTCCAGAAGAAGATGGAACGTATTCCGCAGACACGAAATATGGCATGTGGGGCGTAATAATTCATGAAGTTGGACACAATTTTTTCCCAATGATTATCAATTCCGATGAGCGCCAATGGACTTGGATGGACGAAGGATTAAATACATTTGTGCAATATCTAACCGAGCAAGAATGGGAACGCGCATATCCTTCCAGAAGAGGTCCTGCGTATATGATCGCAGATTACATGCGCGGTGAAAAACAATTTATTTCGCCAATTATGACCAATTCCGAATCTATTTTTCAGTTTGGAAATAATGCATATGGCAAACCGGCAACAGCATTGAATATTTTGCGAGAAACAATCATGGGGCGGGAATTATTTGATTATGCCTTTAAAATATATTGTGAACGCTGGAAATTCAAACATCCAACACCAGCAGATTTTTTCCGGACAATGGAAGATGCGTCTGCAGTTGATTTGGACTGGTTTTGGAGAGGTTGGTTCTACTCTACCGACAATGTAGATGTTTCTCTAGATAATGTGAAATGGTTTCAATTGAACACCTATAATCCAGAAATGGAAAAACCATTTCAAGCGGCAAGAGCCAATTCAAAAGACAAATTCATTGGCGACACCAGAAACAAAGATTCCATAAAAGAAACAATAAATGAGCTTGATCCTGCAATCGATGATTATTACGCAAAACGAAATATCTACTTGATAGATGCTTTAGACCGCAAAGAATACGACGATTTCAAGCAGAAACTAACAGCCGAAGATCTTAAACTTTTGAATGCTAACAAGCAGTTTTACGAATTGACTTTTTCCAATATCGGCGGATTGGTAACACCACTAATTATTGAAGTAACATTCGTAGACAATTCAACAGAAGTAATTAGAATTCCAGCTGAAATCTGGCGACAATACGAAAACAAAGTTTCAAAAGTGCTAATCTTTGATAAAGAAGTGATTTCTTTCCGCTTAGATCCATTCTTAGAAACGGCTGATACCGATTTGAATAACAACAGTTGGCCAACTCGAATTGAACCAACGCGGTATGAATTGTTCAAGCAAAAATCGATGGGCGAAAATCCAATGCAACGTCAAAAACGATTGGAAGAGCTTCAAAAACAATAGATTTAATCAATCTATTGTTTGTTTATGTGTTGGTAAAAATTGAATTCCTGATTGGATGCACTATTCAATGGGAATCTTTTTCACGGTTCCAATTTCGTTTGCTTTCCAAATGATAAAGGTGATAATTACACTTAAAATGGCAGCAAAAAAACACCATACAGAGATTACATAATCCCCATAAAACACCTTGGTAAAAATAAAAGAAACCAAAATCGTTAACCCAAAATACACCATGTGTTTTGTTGCGGAAATTAGCGCAGGCAATACGGTTGGGATAAAATAGAAAATTCCGCTATACGCAAATTCAGAGTGTTTAAAACCTAAGGTATAAAAAATATGGTTGCCTCGAATTGAAGCTGCAAAAGGAAATGTAAGTAAACAGTATGCCAAGTATCCGGCTACAAAGAAGCCGAAAATCGAGATAACTAAGAGTGTTTTTTTACGCTTTGAATCATTATTTTCCAATAAGTAGATGGAGTAAGGAACGAAAACTGGCCAAAGCACTTGTGCAATGACGAGAAAGAAACTTGTGGAAATTTGAAGGGTGGAAAGCGAGTAAGAATGCGTTAAAGACAACCAAACAAAACCCTCTGAAAACTGCTGTAAACCGAACAGAAATGGAATAGTAGCAAATGGTACAAAATGAAAATTATTTATTGGATCCTTGATTTTTCGGACAGCGACAATACCACTGACTAATAGAACTGCGCTTGCTGTAAAACTTGCACTTGCTGAAAAACACATATCTTAGGTAGGTTAAATGTCCACGGAAAATAGAACATAATCAGTACCTTAGAAAGAAAATTAAACGAACTACTTATTTATCCGTTTGAAATGATCGAATTTATCTTGAATAAAGGTAATCAGTTCCATTTCTGAAGCTGTTTTCAAGAACGAATCATTCACGTTTAGAAAATAAATGAAGGCATCAAAATCTTCTTCAGATAATTCTATAATATCGTAAGCCACATAAAGATGCAGTAATTCCCGAACAATTTTTCGCTGGTCATCCTTGTATTCCTGCTCAGCAATCCAACGCTTGTTTTGTTCCCTTTTGGAAAATGCTTGATACAAAGCTGTTATTGGACTACGAAGCACTTCTAATCCTGTTACCTGACGGGTTTCACGCAATGCTAAATTCTCCCGTTCTTCTTTGATTTGTTCTAAGGTTTTCAATGGTTTGATAATTACCTCTTGGATTTCCTGCGGTTTTCGCTCAATTATAAATTGCTTTCTGACCTGGCAATTGGAATCGGCCTTAATTACAATATTTACAGTGGTATATTCCTTTATGGAAATAGAAATGGAATCGCCATTCGATACATATACGTAAAAAGAGCCGTTTGGCTGACCAAAAACGCCAATTCCAGTACTTCTATTTACAACCATCAAATTGTAAAAATTTTGAGGACGTAAGGTGTCAATTACTTTACCGGTAAATAGTACTTTGTCGCATTTCTGAGAAAAAGCTTCTTGTGCAAACAAAGCCAAAACAATACAAAATAACACCTTTTTCAATTCCGTTCTTTTTACGCAAACGAATGTAGCAAAAAAGTAGGTAAGATGGATGGTGGTTTTTTGTTATATTCTGTTAAAATACACTATATACATTTGTGAATTCGCATTAGTTAACAAATGTTACTTTGTGTAATTTTACAAATTAACGTACATTTGTAGCATAATGAAACGAGTTGTAGTTGGCCTTTCGGGCGGTGTGGATTCCAGCGTTGCTGCACACCTACTTATCCAGCAGGGATATGAAGTAATTGGAATGTTTATGCGGAACTGGCACGATGAAAGTGTTACGCTTTCCGATGATTGTCCGTGGATTGACGATTCCAATGACGCTTTGTTGATCGCACAGCAACTTGGGATTCCTTTTCAGGTAATCGACTTGAGTGCGGAATACAAAGATCGGATTGTGGATTATATGTTTAACGAATACGAAGTTGGACGCACGCCAAATCCAGATGTTTTGTGTAACCGAGAGATTAAGTTTGATGTCTTTTTGAAAGCTGCGTTGGAATTAGGAGCGGATTACGTTGCTACAGGACATTACTGCAGAAGGATAGAGCATTCAGACGGCTCGTTTGGATTATTAGCAGGAAAAGACCCGAACAAAGACCAATCGTACTTTTTGTGTCAGTTAAACCAAGAGCAATTATCCAAAGCGCTTTTCCCAGTCGGAGAATTGACTAAGCCTGAGGTACGAGCCATAGCAACGGAATTGAACTTAGTTACGGCGGATAAGAAGGATTCTCAAGGACTTTGTTTTGTTGGAAAGATTAGTTTACCACAATTTTTGCAGCAGAAATTAAAGGTTAAAGAAGGTTTCGTTATAGAAATCCCAAAGAAAACAGCGCAATTTGATGCGTACGATTCCATTCTTGTCAACTTGGATAATATTGAGAAACTGGCAAGACCGTTTGTTTATTCGGTTGAAATGGGACAAAAAGTAGCAGAACACCAAGGTGCGCATTATTATACGATTGGACAACGCAAAGGATTGCACATTGGCGGTCGACCAGAACCTTCCTTCGTGATTGGATTGGATACGGAAACAAATACTGTTTATTCCGGACAAACAGACGAGCATCCTGGACTGAATAGATGGGCATTAAAAATTGATAATCAAGATATTCACTGGGTCAACCTAAAGTATAAGATGAATGTAAATTCTATTCTATCGTGTTCCGTTCGGATTCGATACCGACAAAAACTAAAGAATGCAACAATTTTTCTTAAAGAAGACGGTTTGTTTATTTTGTTTTCGGAGAAGCAGAAGGGAATTACACCAGGACAATTTGCAGCTTGGTACATCGGCGAGGAACTAGTTGGTTCCGGTGTTATCGTTGCATAAGCCCTTTGTTTATTTGGTTGGTAGGTATTCTGAAAATGTATTATCGTCGTAAAATTCAAGAATTCTAACCACATTTTTCCGATTTGAATTTTCAGTAGTTTGTAATTCCCCTGTAGAATTATATTCCGATTTTTCGGACTTTGAATTTACAGCTCCTCCTCCATCCTCTGCTTTTCTAATGTTATGGCTATTGTCCTGCATCACGCCAGTAATCAACCAATGTGCATTAACTCTCGGGAAATGCGTTACAATTTTTTCTAAAAAATCAAGACTTGGTTTGTTTCTTCCAGACAATACATGACTGACGTTGGAACGCTGTACTCCAAGTTTATCCGCAAAGGTCGATGGCGTAATCGAGTGCATTTTTAGTATTAACTGAAGCCTTTCTTGTATTAACATTTGTAAATTATATTACGTAAACAAATGTAGGGATAAAAGTTTACAAATGAAAACTTAAATTTTTTAGCATAAAAAAAGGAGCTAATTTAGCTCCTTATATAATTGATAATAAATTAATTAGTTTAAATGGATGTTGTGAAAAATAGAACGACTTACAACATTGCTAATTTGGTCAGCATTTTTTAACGCATCCATTAATTGTGCGACTTCAAAAATGTTTAGTTTACTTTTTGTACCCTGCACCCTATGCTGAGATAGCTTATACTGTGCAAGTTTAACAGAATTATTAATCATATCTTTTACTTTAAATTTATATTTCTCTAACTGAATACAATGCGGTGTACGGCAGCTTCTTTTATAAAGTTTCAAAAAAAGTAAAAATAATTAAGTAATGTATACAATTATCACAAGTACTATTAGAGATGTATTAGATTAAATCACTGTTATTCAGTAGTTTAAACACTAAAAAACAGAGATACAAAAGTGTGTTGAATTGAAAAAAAATGTATTGGCACCATAAAAAAAAGCTGTAAAAACTTTCTTTTGAATATTATTTTCAGGGGTGTCGATAGAAGGTTTTGTAGTAAAAACCTAGCTTAACTAATTATTTTTTGGCAATTAATGGATAGATTAAATTTTCCAATCCATTTAATTTTATTTCATAAATCAACTGCAATTGTTCGCCAAGTTTTCCGGTTGGAAATCCTTTTCCCCGATACCAAACCAAATAGTTCTCCGGTAATTTAATAAGGTAATACCCTTTGTACTTGCCATAGGGCATTACCGTATTTGCTAGTTTTAGTAACTCCTGCTGCGAATTCAATTGGTTCAAATGGTGCTAATTAGTTGGATATTGGTGTTCTATTGATCGTTTCTAATAAGTACGTCCAAAACTTTTGCACGGAAGAAATTTGAACCTTTTCGTCAGGCGAATGTGCCGCACGAATGTTAGGCCCAAATGAAATCATATCCACACTTGGCAAATGTTTTCCTAGAATACCGCATTCTAATCCTGCGTGACAAGCTTTTACTTTCGGTTCTTCCTTGAACATTTCTCGGTAAAGATCCGACATCAATTTTAATATTACAGAATTTGTATTTGGTTGCCATCCTGGATAATCGCCATTTTGAACCACATTGCAACCCATATTTTCAAAAGCGGATCGAATTGCATTGGCAACATCTGTTTTGGTGGATTCCACACTACTTCTTTGCAAAGATTGCGTTGTGAATTTTCCATCTGCTAGGATAACGCGCGCTAAACTGGAAGATGCTTCTACTAAGTCACTGATATCCGGACTCATGCGAAAAACGCCATTATGAACAGAATAAAGTGTATTGAGTATTTTTTTAAAATCTTCTCCCGAAACTGCCAATTCGCTTTTATCTGTGTTTTGCGCAGTGATTTCAAAATTAGGTTCAATTGATGCGTATTCTGCTTTTAAAACGGAAGTGAATTTATCCATTTCCACTAGAAAATCATCTTTTTGCGCTGTTTTAACTGCAATGCAAGCGGTTGCCTCTCTTGGAATAGCATTTCGTAAACTTCCACCATCAAATGAAATTAATTGCATTTCGAATTTCGATTGTAGGCTGTAAAATAAGCGCGTTAGCATTTTGTTTGCGTTCCCTCTACCCTTGTCAATATCCATTCCAGAATGCCCACCCAATAAACCTCGAATGGAAACTTTTAAAAATTCACAAGATTCATTTACAGTTGTTTGAGTGTATTCATATGAAGTATTAGTGTCGATTCCACCTGCGCAACCAATGGATAATTCGTCGTCGTCTTCCGTGTCCAAATTCAATAGAATTTTACCATTAAAATTAGACCCATCCAATTGCATCGCACCTGTCATTCCGGTTTCTTCGTCAATAGTAAACATAGCTTCCAACGCTGGATGTGGAATTTCTGTTGATGCCAACAATGCCATAATTGCTGCAACGCCAATTCCATTATCCGCGCCCAAAGTCGTTCCGTTGGCTTTAACCCAGTCGCCATCTACATGCATTTCAATTCCTTGTTCATCAAAATTAAAAACAGTATCCGAATTTTTCTGGTGCACCATATCTAAGTGCGACTGTAAAATCAATGTGGTGCGGTTTTCCATTCCGGCAGTCGCAGGCTTTTTGATAATTACGTTTTGAATCGCATCGGTTTTAGTTTCTAGTCCGAGTAAGTTCCCAAAATCCAGCATAAATTGAATTACCCGTTCTTCTTTTTTGGAAGGTCTTGGGATAGCATTTAAATCTGCAAAATGATTCCACAATGCTTTTGGCTCTAAATTTCTGATGCTCATACGGATTGAATTTATGTTCGGTTAATTTTATTTTATTTTTTGAAATCGATTATACGTTCCAAGTACATTTTTTCAACTTTGGCTCTTGCCCATGGCGTTTTCCGGAGAAACTTCAAGCTACTTTGAATACTTGGGTCACTCAAAAAGCAATTGATAGACAATAATTCCCCCATGTGTTTCCACCCTATTTCTGCTACCAACTCTGTTAGCATTCTTTCTAAAGTTATTCCATGTAAAGGATCCATGCTTGTAGATTTGGGATTTGGGATTATCTCTTTTCAGTCGATGCTGCCTGCGGCGGTCGGAATTCGGGATTATTTTACCAGTTTTCTATACTTAATTCGTTTTGGGGCAGCGTCACCAAGTCGTTTTTTCTTGTTTTCTTCGTATTCTGTATACGACCCTTCAAACCAAACCACTTGTGATTCGCCTTCAAATGCTAAAATATGCGTGCAAATTCGATCTAAAAACCATCTATCGTGGGAAATCACAACGGCACATCCTGCAAAATTTTGAATTCCTTCTTCCAGCGCGCGCAACGTATTGATATCAATATCATTGGTTGGCTCATCCAACAAAAGTACATTTGCTTCTGTTTTCAATGTCATGGCAAGATGCAACCTGTTTCGTTCACCTCCGGAAAGGATTCCAACTTTTTTATTTTGGTCGGAGCCGTTAAAATTGAATTTAGATAAATAAGCTCGCGCGTTGATTTTTTGATTCCCTACTTCCATGAATTCTAAGCCGTTAGAAACGACATCAAAAACTGTTTTGTCGGGATGAATATCTTTGTGCGTTTGATCCACGTAACCAATTTTTACGGTTTCACCAACGGTAAATTCACCTGCATCCGGAGCTAGTTCTTCCATGATCATTTTGAAAATCGTTGTTTTACCGGCGCCATTAGGACCTATAATTCCTACGATTCCTGCTGGTGGAAGTTTGAAGATTAAATCATCGTATAGTAATTTATCTCCAAACGATTTCGCAACGTTTACTGCATCAATAACATTATTACCGAGCCTAGGTCCATTTGGAATTGGCATTTCGAGTAATGCTTCTTTCGTCTGAATATCTTCGGAAAGCATTTTATCGTAATTCGAGATTCTCGCTTTATTTTTTGCGTGTCGACCTTTAGGATTCATGCGTACCCATTCCAATTCCCGAGCAAGCATTTTTTGTCGTTTGGATTCGGTTTTCTCCTCTTCCTTCAATTTATTTCCTTTTTGTTCCAACCAAGAAGAGTAATTTCCTTTCCATGGAATCCCTTCACCACGATCCAATTCTAGAATCCAACCAGCAACATTATCTAGGAAATACCTATCGTGCGTTACCGCAATGACAGTCCCTTGGTATTTTTGCAAATGCTGCTCTAGCCACTCAATAGATTCCGCATCCAAGTGATTGGTTGGTTCATCCAACAAAAGAATATCCGGACTTTGTAGCAACAAACGACACAAAGCAACGCGACGTTTCTCACCACCAGAAAGTGTTCCAATTAACTGATCATCCGGTGGACAGCGCAAAGCATCCATTGCACGGTCTAATTTCGCGTCCAATTCCCAAGCATCCAAAGCGTCAATTTTATCTTGAACAACTCCTTGTCGCGTAATCAATTGATCCATTTTATCCGGATCGTTTAAAATTGCTTCGTCCATGAAGGAATTGTTTATTTCTTCAAATTCTTTTAGAACATCCACTGTTTCCTGCGCACCTTCCATAACAATTTCCTTAACGGTTTTCGTAAGGTCTAAGTCTGGTTCTTGCGGCAAATAACCAACGGAATATCCGGGTGAAAAAACAACATCGCCTTGGAACGATTTATCGAGTCCAGCGATAATTTTCATCACGGTTGATTTTCCTGAGCCGTTCAAACCGATGATTCCTATTTTTGCACCATAATAAAAGGACAAGTAAATGTTTTTTATTATTTGTTTCCCTTGTGGAGTAGATTTAGAAACTCCAACCATTGAAAATATTACTTTTTTATCGTCTGCCATTGTGAATTATTTAGACCAAAACACGGCGTTGCGTACTTTGATTTTGTTCAATTAGTTCTTGAAATTGTTAATTTGTTTGGTTTTCTTCAGAAGGCTTTTCCATCGGACCTCTTTTGTAGATGATTAATCCGTTGAGAAAATTACGCAGCAACTGATCGCCGCAATCTTTGTAATTTGGGTGGTCTTCTTTGCGGAAAAGTGCTCCTAATTCGCTAGCACTAACTTTAAAATCCACTAATTTTAAAATTTCAATAATTTCATCGTTTCGCAAGTGCAAAGCGACACGTAACTTTTTTAGTATATCGTTATTTGTCATTTTTCGTTTTTTCGCAAGTAACTATTATTTTAACTTTCCTTGGAGGAGTAAAATTAACGATTCTTTTTTGAGTCGAAGCAATAAATCTAGCGCAATTAGCATCTTTTTTTAACAAATTAAAACCGATTAATTGGAAAGAATCCGACACAAAAAATGAACTTAAAAAGAGGGATTTGATTTTTTTTAGACAGCAAATATAATTGCAGAAACTGCCGCAAAAACAAAGAGAAGGATGTACAAGGAAATAGTGACAATGGAGAAAACACCAATAAACTTGAAGAACGATTTTAAATTTTCAAACCCAAGATCCAAATTCTGCTGACTGGAATCCACTAAGGCTTTTTTGATATTTTGCGAGAAATTATACAGGTACAAAGTTGGAAAAAAATACAAAAGACCTAAGAGTAAGTAGATTATGCCAAACATACCCATTGGAGCGGCAGAAGTTTGAAAGCTGGAGAAAGTTGTCCCTACGATAGTAACGATTAATCCTCCTAAAACCATCAATCCTATTCCGATAAAACTTAAAATTGCTAAGAAATTTGCCCATTTTGAAGCAATCAGAAGAAAGTCCTTTGAAGAAGTTGTAACGTTTAATTCTGTATCTGTAAAATTCTCTTGCTGTGTTTCCATCTTTTTTTTGTTAAATATAGAAAAAAATAACTCCCCGATTGTGGTTTAATGACTATAAAATAGTGTTTTAGTCTGTCCTTTGTTTCTTATTATTTCGCAAACGAAGGCTTTAGATTCATTGTCCTACCGTTTTTGATTACAACCAAGAAACGCGTGTATTCTCAAAATAAAGAGAAAAACTTGAAATGTTTTTTTAATAATTTTATGTTTGATCTATTCGAAAGCCTTAATTTTAGTGTTATGAAAGCACGTTATTTTTTGTCAATACTTTTAGTTACGATCTTACTTTGTTCTTGTAAAAAAGGCAAGGCAAATTTCGTTTTGAG
>JBEDAD010000165.1:0-3034 GCA_041177985.1 Bacteroidota bacterium
AAAAAACAATTTCTCAATCCAATAAATTCAGTAAATCGTCTTTCGACAAACTTTTCACCGCATTGCTATCGATTTTAATCAAATCATCGATTAATTCTTTTTTTCCTGCTTGGAGCACTAAAATTTTCTCTTCGATTGTATCGGGACAAATAAGTCGAATTGCCATTACATTTTTCTTTTGTCCGATGCGGTAACAGCGGTCAATTGCCTGATTTTCCACTGCTGGATTCCACCAAGGATCGACAATAAAAACATAATCTGCTTCTGTGAGATTTAATCCCGTTCCGCCAGCCTTCAAACTGATCAAGAAAACGCGTGTTGCATCGTCTTCCTGGAAGTTCCGCACGCGCTCTGCCCTATCTTTCGTTTTTCCAGTAAGGTATTCGTAGCGAATGGAACGCTCGTCCAAAGCGGTTTTTATCAAATCCAACATCGTTACAAATTGCGAAAAAACCAGAATCTTATGCTGGGAAGATTTCATTTCAATCTGCTCTATCAATTCGTTTAATTTGGCCGATTCACTGCCGTAATATTCCTCATCACTCAGTAGAGCGGGAGAATTACAAATTTGGCGCAACTTGGTGAGTCCTTGCAAAATATGCATGTTTTTATTCGCCAATTCCTCTTTGTCGCTGCTTTGCAGATACAGCTTGAATTCATTTTTATAGGTGTCGTACACTTTTCGCTGTTCCGCGCCCATTTCACAGTAAATCACCATTTCGGTTTTATCCGGTAGTTCCGTTGCAACTTGCTTTTTGGTTCTCCGTAACAAAAATGGATTCAATTTTTGTTGCAATTCTTTTGCGCGCAGTCCATCCTTGAATTTATCGATTGGAATGGAATAATTATCCTTGAATCGTTGCTGATTCCCTAATAAACCTGGACTAGCAAACGAAAATTGTGCATATAAATCAAAGGTATTGTTCTCAATTGGTGTTCCGGTAAGTACTATTTTATTGCGCGATTGCAACAATCGCACTGCTTTATAGCGCTTGGAATCCGGGTTTTTAATTGCTTGCGATTCATCCAGAAAAATATAGTCGAAACGGAAATCTTTCAAGAACGTAATATCACTGAGCAAGGTGCCATAGGTTGTGAAAACAATATCGAATTTCTCCAATCCTTGGTGGTCTTTTTGTCGGTCCAAGCCGTATATCGTATGGTATTTTAAAGATGGTGCGAATTTTTCTATTTCTTTTCGCCAGTTGAATAGCAGCGAAGTTGGCAGAACAATTAAATGCGTTTTTTGTCCATTTTTCTCCTTTAGGGAAAGAATAAATGCCAGAATCTGTATGGTTTTTCCAAGTCCCATATCATCTGCCAAACAGCCACCAAAATTAAATTCATCCAGAAAATGGAGCCAGTTCAAACCATGTTTTTGGTAATCACGTAATTCTGCCTTTAATTTTTTTGGAATTTTCACTTCCTCAATGTGCTCAAATCCAACCAATTTCGATCGATACATTCGGATTTCCTCTACTACTTCTTGCGAAAGAACCTCCTCCTCAAACAAATCATCAATCACAGAAAAATGAACTTTTGCCGTTCGAATTTGGCTATCGTGGACTTCTCCGGAACGGAAAAAAGAAGAAAATTTCTCCATCCATTCTTTTGGCATCATTCCCATTCTTCCGTCGCCCAATTTCACAAAACGCGAATGGTTGTGGAGCGAACGCTGGATATCTTTCAATCGCACTTCCTGGTTGCCAAAAGAAACTTTTACGGAGGTGTCAAACCAATCTATTCCGCTGGAAACGGAAACCGCAACTTTCATTTTGGAAGGACTCAAATTGTTGTTTTTCAAATCGTTGAAACCGAGCATTTCTATTCCGTCCAGTGACCAATTTTCGAAAACATCCAAAAACCATCCTTCATCCAAAAAGTGTTTTTTATGCAGGTAAAAATAATCAAAGCCTTCTTGTTCCGTAAAATTTGGATGCATCCGTTGCACATTTAACAGCATTCGGATTTCTGCGGATTCGTCTCGTGCAACTTCAAATGGTTCATTTACAGCGTCCAAAGCGTAAATTCGTCGTTTACTTCGGATTGGAACCTCTACTTTTCCGTAACGCATCACCGGTGTTAATAAAACATACTCCTCCGATTCCGATAAATAAATTAGCTTTTTCAATTCGCCATCAAATCCTTGTTCAATCAGCTGTTCTTCCCTTGCTGGTTTTAAAAAGGAATAATCAATACTGATTTTAGATTCTAAATCTGCAAGAACCGTTGCTCTAAAATCTTCAAATTTAGATTGGTGAATTAGTAATTTGTTGTTTTGCTTTTTGAGGTAATTGAGCACCCGAATAATATCGACATCCGGAATAAAAAGCAACTCGTTTTCCACGCGCAAAAAATAGGTGTAAACGAGTTTAATTTTGGAATACGACAATACACTGCCATCCATGAATATTTTTGGGGTAATCTGGTAAAAATTATCCTTTTGCACCACTTTGAAATGCAGATCGATATCCACTTTTCTTAACGTAACCGGTTCAATCGAACTCGAAGTAATATTGTCGGATTTTTTGAGATTCAAGCAATAAACGTCGAGCTCCAAAGGATTTTTAACAACGGCTCGCAAACCTGCAATTTGTAGCTCGGGCGACAACCTTTCCGTGTAGCGACTTTCCTCACTATTGAATTGGGAAATAGCCATGTAAAATTTCATTTCAAGCGCCTCTTCCGTTTGCAGCAGCAATTTCTTAGCATTTACGGAACGAATTGGGTTTTTAATTTTCCCATCTTTGGTAAGTCCGGAAGACATTACGTTCACAAAAAAATCATCCGTATAATTGTTTTGTCCAAAAACAATAAACGATTGTCCTGTAAGTTGCTCACTTGCAGAAAATTCAATCGGCGCATGATTCGATAATTTCAAGGCAGTAGCAATTTTGAGCTTTCCAGATTCTCCCATGGAAACCAAACCTTTGATTATCGGTTGAATAATAATGGTATTGTATTCCAGTTTAAGTTTAAAATAGTCGTCTAAATTGGTTTCATTCTCCAAACCATAATCCACCACTTTTTTCTG
>JBEDAD010000166.1:0-17572 GCA_041177985.1 Bacteroidota bacterium
TAAAATCAATGCGACTTGGTGAAATTCATTCAAACTTCTTATATTTGAATCCGGAGTTTACTCCCTAAAACGACAAAATTATGATAAAAAGTTTACTTGTATCAGCAACAATTTTTCTAGCTTTCTCACTATCTGCTCAAAGTGATTGCTATAAGCGGTTGGAGGATGCATTCACGAAAAGAGGTGCATATACCATTGGTGATGACATGCACAGCGGAATAATTATCAGTTATTTCGAGAAAGATGGTGTAACGTGTGTATCCGGAAAAACAAGGGTGGAAAATGGACAAATAGTCTCTGTTTTTATTCAATTCGATGATAATTCCTATGAATTGATGGAAAAGAAATTTTACAATGAAAAAAAGGGTAGACCAACGATTACAAATGGTATTTCAGAAATGATTTATACGGCAGACGGGGAGAAGTTTAAAATTATTTTTATTGAGAAACTAAAACCAAAGCAAAAAGCATTGAAGGAAATTAGCTTACCGGATGATTTGTAAGCAATTATTTAATTAAAAACGAATCCCAATTTTAAACAGTTGGGATTTTTTATGAAGCAATGAATTATTTCGAAAATAAAATTATCTGGATTATTGGTGCATCCTCCGGAATAGGTGCTGAAATGGCAAATCAAGCTGCTGATTTAGGCGCTAAAGTGATACTTTCCGCCCGAAATTTAGAGGCACTTGAATCTGTACGCTTAAAGTTGAAAAACCCAGATTTTCACTTGATTTTACCAATAGATCTTGCTCAGAATGACAATTTTCCTGAATTGACAAAAATTATTATTCAAAAATATGGGAGAATTGACATGCTTTTTAATAATGGCGGCGTAAGTCAACGTTCTATTATTTCAGAAACACCATTGGAAATTGACCGCAAAATAATGGAAATTAATTATTTCGGAAATATTGCACTCACAAAAGCGGTTCTTCCTTATATGATTCAGCAAAAAGCTGGACACATTGTTGTTATTTCCAGTATTGCAGGGAAATTTGGTTTCTTTTTGCGATCGGCTTATAGCGCGTCCAAACATGCCTTGCATGGGTTCTACGAAAGTTTGCTTTTAGAAGAAGAGAAAAATGGAATACGCGTTACAATTGCCTGTCCCGGGAAAATAAACACAAACATTTCACGGAATGCTTTGAATAGCTTGGGCGAATCGCATGGACTTATGGATCATAACCAAGAATCCGGCATGTCAGCAGAGGCCTGCGTAAACAAGTTGTTTTGGGCAATCTCAAAAAACAAAAAAGAAATATTAATTGGTAATAAAGAAATTTTTGCAGTAACAATCAAACGATTTCTCCCAGGTCTTTTTTGGAGAATTATTAAAAAACAGTCCGCGACCTAATTACGATTTGCTGATTTTTTCATTGCGAATGATGGTAATGGATGGATTCAATACTACCAACTTTTCGATAAATAATTCTGGGTTTTCTGGTGAAATAAATAGATCGTCAAATTTATTGTAGTGAATAACCAATCCGTGCAACGAAGTTGATAATTTTAATCCTCCATATAGTTTTGTCCCAACTTCAATTTTTCGAATGGAAGAGTAGGGAAGGGATTTGTGAAAAATTGCCGAACGACAAAACAAAAAATCATCTTTAAAGGTGTAATTTGTGGTTCGCTTCAAAACATAAAAGAAAAATGCAAGACCAATAAAAAAAATCTGAAAAAATAGGATGTCTTTGCTGTTTTCATTGCTTTTCACCAGGAAGATAGCACCAACAATGTCAATCCCGAAAAAGAGTAGGATAAACCCTTTAAAAAACCAATCTATTTTTGATTTGAAAACCATTTAGTGTAGAATAAAAAAGGCAGAAATCATTTGAAATCTGCCTTTGTTTAGCTTAATTCTATTTTAATATTGGTACAATGGGCGACTTCCCATTAACGCATTCACTTCCTTTCGAACGGAAGAAATTACTACTTCGTTTGTAATATCGGACAAAACGCGGTCAATCAGTTCCACAATTTTTGCAATTTCAGTTTCTTTGATACCTCTTGAGGTAATTGCAGGTGTTCCAACGCGAATACCAGAGGTAATAAACGGCGATTCCGTATCGAATGGAACCATGTTTTTATTCACTGTAATATCTGCTCTAACCAAAGTATTCTCGGCATCTTTTCCTGTAACGCCTTTTGAACGTAAATCAATAAGCATCGAATGGTTTTCCGTGCCGCCAGAAACGATGTGATAGCCTCTTTTCATGAATTCTTCCGCCATCAATGCAGCGTTCGATTTCACTTGTTGCATGTAGATTTTATATTTTTCAGATAACGCTTCACCGAATGCAACTGCTTTTGCTGCAATAACATGTTCCAAAGGTCCACCTTGAATTCCAGGAAAAACTGCAGCATCCAATAAGGCCGCCATGGATTTGGGATTACCGTTATTCCATTTTAAACCAAAAGGATTATCAAAATTATTCCGCATCATAATTATTCCACCTCTAGGTCCGCGCAATGTTTTATGCGTTGTTGAGGTAATAATATGGCAATGATCTAGTGGATCGTTTAGTAAACCAGCTGCGATCAAGCCCGCAGGATGAGAAATATCTGCAAGAATTAACGCGCCAATTTTGTCCGCAACTTTTCGAATTCTTTCGTAATCCCAATCTCTGCTGTATGCCGAAGCACCGCAAATTATCATCTTCGGCTTTTCGCGCAGAGCAACTTCTTCTAACATGTCATAATCTACCAAACCAGTTTCTTTCGAAACGCCATAGAAAAAAGGTTGGTATAATTTCCCCGAGAAGTTTACGGATGAACCGTGGGTTAAATGGCCACCATGCGACAAATCGAAACCAAGTATTTTATCTCCCGGTTGCAAACATGCTAAAAATACAGCAGCATTAGCTTGTGCTCCAGAATGAGGCTGCACATTTGCCCACGTTGCACCAAATAATTCACACAAGCGATCAATTGCTAATTGTTCCACTTTGTCCACAACTTCGCATCCGCCATAATAACGTTTACCAGGAAGACCTTCAGCGTATTTATTCGTTAACACACTTCCCATTGCCTTCATCACTTCATCGCTTACAAAATTTTCCGAAGCAATTAGTTCAATTCCATGTAATTGTCTTTTTTTTTCTTCTTCAATTAAATTGAAAACTTCTGGGTCTTTTTCCATTTTTTTTAATAGTTTACTTACTATAATTAGTAGAATAAATTAACTCCAATCCTTCTCTCAGGCTTGTTCTAGGTTTGTAATTCGTCAATTCCATTAATTTATCGGAGCTTCCAACACGTCTCTCCACTTCGTAATCATAGCGTTTTTTTGGCGCTTCTATAAACTTGATTTCCGATTGTGAATTAGTGATTTCTTTAATTTGATGCGCCAATTCTGTAATTGTCCACTCCGCTTCATTAGCAATGTTTACGATTTTACATCCCTTAACATCCATCAATTTGATGCATGCTTCAACGGTATCATCAATGTACGTGAAATCTCTAGTTTGTTCGCCAGAACCAAATACAGTTATATTTTTATTTTCCATTGCCTGCTCAAAGAACAGCGGTACAACCATTCTGTTATCTTGTGTACTTCCGTAAACATTGAAAAAACGCAGCGATGTAACATCTAATCCTCTTTCCTGGTGGTGTGAAGCCAAATATATTTCATTGTACCGTTTGGCCATTGCATAAGAAGTTTTTGGATCAACCATAACTTTTTCCGTCAGCACATTCTCAAATGCAGAATGACCATATATTCCACTTGTTGAGGCATACATGATTTTTTTCACATTATTGAGAGTTGCCGCTTCCACAACATTTCGTGTTCCAATAACCTCAACGTCCATCGTTTCAACTGGGTTATCTGCAACAATATCCACTCCTAAAACAGCTGCAAAATGGAAAATGATATCACATTGCTTACTCGCTTCTTTAACAATTTCAAGATCACGAACATCTCCTTTCACAAACTGAATCTTTGAATAAGTCTCCTTATCCAATTTATTCCCTCTAAGCAAGGAATCAAGCACAACTACTGAATGTCCATCTTTAACAAGACGTTTTGCTAAATTACTACCAATAAATCCTGCTCCTCCTGTAATTAATATTTTCATCGAATGGTCTTTTTTATTTACAAATATGGGTATTATTTTTTGTTAACTGATTATCTAAGATTCTTTTAATACAACATAAATCGTGCGTTAATTGTTTTGTTTGGGCATGCATAATTCCTTCAGGTGTGATGCTATCTAATCGAACTAACCCAGATGCATGCAGTATCGAATTGTTTCCATCTAGAATTCCAACATGGGTAACTTTACCCAATTTATTGCTGAAGAATGCCAAATCTCCTGCTTTCTGGTCTTCAAAATCAACTTTTATTCCTACTTCAACCTGTTGTGCAGCATCTCTAGGTAGTTTACAATCAAAAAATCTAAAAACCATTTGGGTAAGACCAGAGCAATCTATTCCAAAAATACTTTTTCCACCCCATAAATAAGGAGTATTCAAATATTCCATTGCCAAATCAAATGGAGAAGAAAATTCGATTTCAGGAAGATTATCTACTATTTTGAAGGAATCGCTCCCAATTTTAAATTCTTTTATTTTTCCTGCAGGAAAATAAGCTCCTCTGTAAATGGATTGCATTCCCCATGGTGTTTCTATCTTGCAGGAAATCGCTTTCAGACAACTAAGATTCTGCATCCAAGTCCTCGCTTCCTCCTCGGTTAAAATGTGAAAGTGTTTAATGTCCACGAATCCACTGTAATCATCTGAATATGTGCGGATTTTACACCATGGTGAATCCATAGCTTCCACCGTGAAAATTTCTCCAAATAACAATTGCGTGACCATTTCTGAAGCATCGCTGGCTTGCAACCGAACGGGGGAAATACTCACGATACAATACGCTAATTTTTCAGCCATTGGTAACAGGAAAGTTTCTGTGATTCAAAATATTCAGCGCTTGCTGCAAATGTCGTTCATTGTGGTAGACGACAAATAATAAGGCGTCCCCAAATTTTAGGCGGATAATTTTTGAAATAGAAATGGCAATTTTTGCTTTCCGTAAATTAATGGTTGCAGCCAAATCAATTATTTGCATTAATTCCTGTTGTGTTTTTTCGAATTTTGAAATGGAATCAGTCGTTACTATGCGTGGATTGAAAGAAGGGTTATAGCTTCTTGGCGACTTAAACTTCCGTTTAATATTTTGCGCATTTCCTAATTTCATGGATTTCCATGCTGAACGACCAAGCGGGGAAGAAATGAAGACTTCTTTTGCCTCTCGAAAGCGAGTGCGTTCAATTTTAGAGGAAAATGCAGCATGGTAATAGGAACTAAATTCATTTAAATGCGCAAAAACGTCATTTATACTCCAAGAATCAAGGTCCTTACGCCAATTCTTTTGCTGCTCATTTAAAGCCGAAAATTTTTGGTTTACCAAATCGATATTTGACTGGGTAATACGTTTTAATTCCTCAATTAACTGAGATGTTGTCATTTTCCTAAAGTTACCACTCAAAATTAATAGATTTCTTTGATTTTACAGTAAAATTCAGATTATTATTTCTATTCAATAATTTATGTCGTTTTGGGAATATTCCTTACTTTCGCACAAAACGGTTTTTCATTAAAATGACGCGATGCGCCCATTGATTTTTGTTACGAATGACGACGGAATTTCTGCCAAAGGTATAAAGTCACTGATTGATGTTGCCGTAGAATTTGGAGATGTCTTGATAATTGCCCCTGACAAACCACAATCTGGAATGGGACATGCAATTACGATCAATCATCCATTGCGATTGGATAGTTCTAGATTATTCGAAGGATTAACTGCTTTTACATGCACTGGAACACCCGTTGATTGCGTAAAACTTGGAATTTATGAAGTAATGCACCGAAAACCGGATTTGATTGTTTCTGGGTTTAATCACGGTGAAAATACGTCTACAAATGTTTTGTATTCTGGAACAATGTCGGCTGTTGTAGAAGGAGCAATGGAGAATATTCCATCCATTGGCTTTTCTTTGTGTGATTTTGATGCCGATGCAGATTTTTCAGAGGCACAGGAAATTGCACGAAAAGTGATCAAAAAATCGCTTAACTCACCCTTTCCAAGCCACGTTTGTTTCAATGTAAATATTCCTAAATTAAAGAATGAAAAAATTAAAGGAATAAAAATATGCCGACAAGCGCACGCATTTTGGGAAGATCGGTTTGATAAACGAATGGATCAATTCAATAAACCGTATTATTGGCTAACTGGCGATTTTACAAATGCCGATACAGGAGAGGATACAGATCTTTTTGCATTGGAAAATGGTTATGCGAGTATTGTGCCAACACAATTTGATATGACTGCTTATAAAGTAATAGACGAAATTAAAAACTGGGAAATATGAATTTAAGAAACTGGTCAATGGACCATACAAAAGGTTTGATACTCGGGTTGGTATCACCACTACTATTTATTCCGATTGTATTATTGCTACTCTCCTGGTTGCAAAATTTTCAGTTTTCACAGCTTCTTTACAAGTTCGAAATGGTTCAAACAATGCGCAGCAAGGTGATTTCCATTGCAATAATTTCAAATTTACTTTGGTTTTACCTTTCTATAAACAGAGAAAAATTTAGCTTGGGAATGGGAATAATCGTTGCTACATTCTGTTATTTACCTTATGTTGTATACGTGAATTTCTTTTCTTGAAATGCCGCAAATTGATAATATGAAATTATACATTATTGCTGGCGAAGCTTCAGGTGATTTGCATGCCAGTAATTTGATTAAATCTTTGAAAAAAGAAAATCAAGAAATAGAATTTCGCTGCTGGGGTGGCGACAAAATGAAGGATGAAGGTGTTTTTATAGTGAAACACATAAAAGAATTGGCTTTTATGGGTTTCATAGAAGTGATTTCCAATATTCGCACAATTCTTAAAAATATACGTTTTTGCAAAGAGGATATTGAGAAATTTGAACCGGATGCTTTAATTTTGGTTGATTATCCTGGTTTTAACTTGCGCATTGCAGAATGGGCAAAAAATAAAGGGATTAAGGTAATTTATTATATTTCTCCGCAAGTGTGGGCTTGGAAACAATCCCGCGTGCACAAAATCAAACGCTTTGTAGACAAAATGTTTGTAATTCTTCCTTTTGAAAAGGAATTTTACGAGCGTTTTGATTTTCCGGTAGAATACGTTGGACACCCATTGTTAGATGCCATTGAGTTATACCAACAAACCGCCAACAGCTCAAACGAATTTCGTCAAACAAACTCTTTAGATAGCCGTCCAATTATTGCTGTTTTACCGGGAAGCAGAAAACAGGAAGTTTCTGTGAAACTTCCCATCATGCTGAAAGCATTGGCTGATTTTCCTGCATATCAATTTATCATCGCTGGAGCTCCAAGTTTAGATGCAACATTCTACGCGGAGATTATTGCTAATTTGGAAGCCAATCAAAATGTGCGAATTTTATACAATCAAACGTACGATTTACTTTCCGCTTCTGAGGCAGCAATCGTTACTTCTGGAACAGCAACGTTGGAAACTGCATTGCTTGAAATCCCTGAGGTAGTTTGTTACAAAGGATCGGCGATTTCTTACCACATTGCAAAACGATTGATTAAAATCCAATATATTTCCCTTGTGAATTTAATTATGGGTAAAGAAGTTGTGAAGGAATTGATTCAAGAAGACTGTAATCCGGATGCAATTCGACAGGAGTTACAGCAAATAATTATTGGAGGAAACAAGCGGGCATCCATTTTGGAAAACTATAAGGAATTGAAGAAAATTGTTGGTGGAGGAGGAGCAAGCGAGAAAGTTGCACAATCCTTGTTGAAAACTATTCGTTCATAGTTGTAAAACAACTTTTTGAAAATCTAATTTTGTTTTGTGAAGTATGCCATTGCTTTGTGTGTTTTTTTTAATGTTTGGGTAGTTAGTTCCCAGCAAATGCATATTGGTGTCCTGCGCGATTACTCGGTAAAACGTATTTCCTTTGCCTACGGAGACGGAAGTTACACCATTATAGGGGATACAATGGAATTTGGATCCATTCTTCCAAATGAATTTATTGAAATTTTATGGGATAAAGACAAAGTGATTCTTAAAAAGGGAACCACTACTTTAGGCCGATTCAACAAGGTTTATTTAATTCAAAATCAGCCGAATACTTTTTTAGTTTTAACGGCAAAGGAACCGGTTGTAAAACCACGGAAATACAAAGATGATTTTGAGATTTCTGTTACGAGTAAAGATATTTTACTTGTGAATTTAGTTGGAATGGATAATTACCTTGCTGGAGTGGTAGAATCGGAGGGAGGCGGCGGAAAGCACCTCGAATACTATAAAGTTCAAGCTCTGATGAGCCGAACTTACGCGCTAAAATACAAAGGGAAACATGCGAAAGAAGGATTTGATCTTTGCGATCGTGTGCATTGCCAAGCGTACCATAATATGATGCGCTTCACTCCCTTAATCGATTCCGCCGTTTTAAAAACACAAAACAACGTGATGTTGGATGAGCATGGAAATTTAATCGATTCCTATTTTCATGCGAATTGTGGCGGTCAAACCTGTGAACCTCAGTTTGTATGGAATGAAAATATTGAATACTTGCAAACGTTCGTCGATACTTTTTGCATATATACCAAACAAGCTACTTGGGAAAAACGCGTGTCGCAGGAAAATTGGCGAAATTTCTTGGCAGCTAAGTACAATTTCCCGATTCATGACAGTGTATTTGCTTCAACGATGTTTCAATTTGAGCAAAAGGAACGGATGGCGTTTTACTTGCATCCAATTTTTGGAATTCCATTGCGCGATCTGCGGGAAGAATTTAATTTAAAGTCTACTTTTTTCAGCTGTGTGCCAGATGGAAACGACGTTTTGATTCGTGGAAGAGGTTTTGGACATGGCGTTGGACTTTGCCAGGAAGGGGCGATGAAAATGGCAAAATCGGGTTATTCTTTTGAACAAATTGCTTTGTATTATTTTCCAGGTGTGCGCATTGTGAATTTAGAAGAAGAACAGTTCTATATGCAACTAAAGTCAGGACTTTAATATTTTCTTATTCGTAGGAAATCACAAAAATATCTTCGTTTTCGCGTTTAAACATTTTTTCTTCGCGTGCATAACTTTCTAATTCTGAGGAATAACGAAGTTTTTTTAATGTTTTTTGCGTTTGGTTTAATTTCACGGAAACCTCTTGTCGGGCTTCTTCTAATTTACCTAATTTAGTATTTTGATTAAGGATTGTAAAAATATCAATATCGTCCAAAAACAAAATGTAAATAAAGAATAAGCACGTTGTGAATATAAACTTGTTTCGGAAGTATTTTGCATATTTCTTCATGCCTCAAATTTAATTTATTGATGTACTAATTGAACAAAGTGTTGAAATAGTTTTAAGGTAAATAGTGTTAAAAAAGAAAAAGCCCCATAAAATGGAGCTTTTTCGGTTATCCAATCACGAAATTAATTCATTAATTCCGCACATTTTGTTTTGAAATCCTCATCTTCTTCAAAAAGAGGTAAAATTTTCTTTAAAAGGGCATTGCTTTTTTCAACTTGCTTGCCTGCGATAAAACACTCGGCAGTTTGCAAAGCGCCTAAAGTCAACAATTTCTGGTCTGCTTCACTCCAGTTTTCAACAGACTCTGGATCCGTTAATAGTTTTGTGAGTGCTAAATCTGCTTCTTTCCAGAGTGTATTTGCACCAGACTTATCTGCTTTACGGTATTTTGTTGCTCCATCCAAATATTTAGCACCAATTGGATTACGTGTAATTTTATAATATTTCATCAACCAACTAGATGCTTTGCTATAATCTTTTGCAGAAATATCATTATTAATCATTTCTACCATAGATAGTTGAAAATCCTCGATAAATTCTTCGTGCTCTGACAAGCCTGTTCCATCTTTATCATTTTTTATAGCCTTTCCCAATGCACCAACAGCGTCTTTGTAGGCATTTTTAAACTTTTCATTATCCGTTCCGGAAAGCGAAATTTTGTACAAACCTTTCGCTAACCAAACGAATGGTAATGGATTTTTCTTTAATTCGTCTTTGTTGGTATACCCTTCTGCAACTTTTACTAATTTCTCGTAGTTTGCATCGGCATATAAGATTTTCAAATCATCAAAATCTGGATCTTGCGCATGCAATGACAGTGATCCGACCAATAAGAATAATACACTTACTATTTTTTTCATCTTGTTTGTTTTTTGTATTTCGCGTTTTCTAAAAGTTATTAGAGCACAAATTTCAATTATTCCCAACTTTTTAATATAATTAAGCAATTTCAATAACTGTGCCGAATGTACTAAAACAATTTTGTTTTGCACAATTCTAGAGCTGGAAAAAATGTTTATTCTACACTTTCAATTAACAAAAGTAAAATCTCTTGCGCTGCTTTTGAAATTTTTGTTCCAGGACCAAAAACTCCAAAAACTCCTGCTTTGTATAGAAAATCATAATCTTTTTGAGGGATTACTCCTCCAGCAATAACCATGATATCTTCTCTATTTAATTTTTTTAATTCCTCAATTACGTGTGGAACCAAAGTTTTGTGTCCTGCAGCCAGCGATGAAACACCGAGTATGTGAACATCGTTTTCCACGGCCTGTTTTGCTGCTTCGGCTGGTGTTTGAAACAGCGGTCCAATATCCACATCAAAACCAATATCCGCAAAGGATGAAGCAATAACTTTCGCCCCGCGGTCGTGTCCATCTTGTCCCATTTTTGCAATCATGATTCGCGGCCTGCGTCCTTCCAATTTACTGAATTTTTCAGTCAGTTCTTTTGCGTATATAAAATCTTTATCTTCCATAGCTTCGTGTGAATAAACGCCCGAAATCGTTCGTATAGTTGCTTTGTAACGAGCAAAAGCATTTTCCATAGCAGTGGAAATTTCTCCTAAAGTTGCTCTGTTTCTGGCGCAACGAATAGCTATTTCCAGTAAATTACCACTTGATTTTTTTGCTGCCTCTTCTAATTCTGCCAGTGTTTTCTGCACTTCCACTTCATTTCTTGAAGCTCGTAATTCTGCTAATCGTAGCAGTTGTGATTCACGAACACGGGTATTGTCGACTTCGAGAATTTCTAATTCACTAGTATCTGATTCGTTCACTTGGTAGCGATTCACGCCAATTATAACATCTTTTTCTGAATCAATTCGTGCTTGTTTTCTAGCTGCAGCTTCCTCGATCCGCATTTTTGGAAGTCCAGTTTCAATTGCTTTCGCCATTCCACCAAGTTCTTCCACTTCCTGAATCAATTTCCATGCTTCAGTCACTAATTCCTCCGTTAATTTTTCGACATAATAGCTTCCGCCAAATGGATCTATAAAGGATGTTATTCCCGTTTCTTCCTGCAAGAATATTTGTGTGTTTCGAGCAATTCTAGCCGAAAAATCGGTTGGCAATGCAATTGCCTCGTCTAGTGCATTTGTGTGCAAAGATTGCGTTCCTCCCAAAGCTGCAGCCATCGCTTCAATGCAGGTTCGTGCAACATTATTAAATGGATCTTGCTCTGTCAAACTCCATCCGGATGTTTGACAATGCGCTCGCAATGCTAAAGATTTGGTGTTTTTTGGATCAAATTGATTTACTAATTTCGACCAAATTAATCTTCCAGCTCGCATTTTAGCTATTTCCATGTGGTGGTTCATCCCAATCGCCCAAAAGAAACTCAACCTTGGTGCAAATTCATCGATATGCATTCCAGTTTTAATTCCTGCTCTCAAATATTCCAATCCATCGGCTAGTGTATATGCAAGTTCGATAGCAGCTGTTGCTCCCGCTTCTTGCATGTGGTAGCCGGAAATAGAAATTGAATTGAATTTCGGCATGTTTTTGGCCGTATATTCAAAAATATCCGAAATAATACGCATCGATGGCGTTGGTGGATAAATATAGGTATTGCGCACCATGAATTCTTTTAAAATATCGTTTTGAATCGTGCCCGATAATGCAGCTTGCGAAATACCTTGTTCTTCCGCTGCAACAATATAAAATGCCATAATTGGAATAACTGCGCCATTCATTGTCATTGAAACCGACATTTCGTCCAAAGGGATTTGATCGAAAAGAATTTTCATGTCCAAAATGGAATCTATTGCAACGCCTGCTTTTCCAACATCGCCAATTACGCGCTCGTGATCCGAATCGTAGCCTCTATGGGTTGCTAAATCAAAAGCGACGGACAATCCTTTTTGTCCTCCCGCAAGGTTTCTTCTGTAAAATGCATTTGATTCTTCTGCAGTTGAAAATCCAGCATATTGGCGAATTGTCCATGGACGAATTGCATACATGGAGGAATAAGGACCTCGCAAATAAGGTGCGATTCCGGCAACATATCCAATATGCTCCGTGTTTTCGATATCCTTTGCCTGATAAAAAGAATGTAAATCAATTTTTTCAGCCGTTTCAATTGTCACGGCTGCTTCTCCTGTTGAAGCTTCAAACTTATCAGTAAATGGGATATTGGCGAAATTTATACGATTCATTGTACAGCAATTAATGCGCGTTCAAAAATAAGTTGTTGCATCCCTAGATACGTTTTTTGTGCTAGAAAATAATTCGATTCAGGTAAATTATTGGGGTATTTATTTATCCCAATCAGCGTTTTCTTTCCGCTTCGAATTTCTTCTGTTTTTAGATCTGCCTTCGCAAGAACCGATGCAGCAAGTGTATTTTGTGCTTCTTGATTGAAAATCCCGCCTTTTTCCTCTAGTGATTGAAAAAAGTGCCATGCTTTTCGTGCAATTTTTTGCGTTAATTCTTCCAGTACATAACTACCACCCAATGGATCGATTACACCATCAAAATAACTTTCTTCTTTTAGAATTAACGGAATATTCAATGCCATTCTTTCCGCCAAAACACTTGTGCCATTCGAAGAAATGCTATCGTAAGGATGCACAACAAGAGCATCTATTCCACCAGAAATCGCAGACATTACTTCGGTTGTTTGGCGCAATAAATTTGTGTGTGGATCCAAAAGTGATTTATTTGTCCATCCAATATTTGCGGTTATCGCACAGTTAAAAGTGCAGGTATGAAACGGTGTGTATTCTTTTATTACAGCTGCCCAAACTTGCTTTAATGCTCGGATTTTTGCAATTTCCATAAAATAGTTTGAGCCAATTCCGATTGAAAAATGAATACAAGCTGCAGCCTGATCAATTGTGAAACCAACCTGCATTAAGCGATTAAGGTACGCATGACCAGTAGATATGCAAAATGCTATTTCTTGCCAAGTTGTCGCGCCTGCTTGTTGCATGGAAAAACCATCGGCAAAACAAAATGGAATTTGTACTTGTGAGGAATGTTTTGCTAATTTTTCGAATAATTCTGTGTCTTCTTGATCCACAAAATCACAATTGAACCGAATTGTTTTTGGAATTTTTTGGTGAAAAAAACGTTCTAAACTTTCAAACTGCTGGCTGTTACTTAATTTAAATTGCGCTGTAATGTATTCAAATTGAATTCCTTCAAATAATTTCGCCCAATCGTTGGAATGTAAATACGAAAGGTCAAAGATGAGTAAATCACAGCCTTTCATCAATAGTTCCAAAGCTTTCACATTTGCAACTTCTTCTTTTTCTACAATAACTAAATGGCCATTCTTCCAATCGTTTTTGGATGTTTTTATGCCGCGTGTGAATGGATATTTACCAGGAACTTGACCCACAATTTCACCACTTTCTGCATGGTGATAGGTTGGGAATTCGATTTCTTCGATTTGATCATTTCGGTGTAACTTAGAAAAATTATCTCCTTTCAGATCTTTCTTTAATTGCACAATCCAGTCTTCAAGCGAATTGGAGGGAAAGGTTGATTTTAGTCCTATCATGCTGTTGTTGAATTCAAAGTTGGAACATTTATTTGTAGATAAATATAGGTAGAAATCAGCACAGTTATCACTGGCGAAATAATTACTCCTATAACTGGAATATAATATATAGCGAGAAAAATGCTGCCTGTTAAAAGAATTATTGGAAAATTAAAAATGGTAAACTTCAAACTTTTTAGCACACTAAATTGATCTCTTTCGAGGCTATAGTCGTAAAAAGAGAACCCGTAAAAAAATGCTGCGATGCAAAAAAATGCCACTTGATCCAATAAATGAAACCCTAACATCCTAGAAATAATCCAATACATCCCAAGAACAATAAGTTCGAGTAAAACAGCGATGAAAACAATACAAATCATTCGGATTATGCTGCTAATCACATCGAAAAAATCAAATGGATAGGTTTTTCCGGTAATGGAACTATCCATTTTCTCGCTGAGAATTGCGTTGAAAGGGGAAAGTAGCGTTAAAATGAAGAAAATAAAAAGTTGATCCATTATAAAATTAACGATACCAAATGTTCCTTTTACACCAGAAAGCAAATAGGATCCGATTATTGGAATACTTTCTAAAAATGAAAAGGAACTTGCAACGGTTTCCGTGAAAATAGAAATTAACCAAAAAAATAAACCAATTAATATGCCTGGAATAAAAAACAGAAGAAATTTACCTTCAGAAAGGGCTGTGAAAGCACTTTTAATTCCAATTATATGCAGTTGAATTGCTGACTTCATAAGCTAGACGAAGGTACTAAAAATTGCTTAAAGAAAGAATTTCAAAAAGGTAAAAGAAATGGAAGTAAAAGCGAAAATCCCGAGAATTAAAATAGTATAGGAAGTGTAGCCTTGTCTGCGGAAATAAAGGTAATTTATGGTTCCTAAAACACTGCCGATTGCGAAGGAATAGATTAGTATCATATTGAAATTAAATTTTACTGGGATAAAGTGTGATGCGATTCATTTTTTGATTAGTTTTATTCTTATAATCATACGAATAATTCAAGAGCAATCAATTGGTGAATATAAAAAAATAAAACTATGAAAACATTTTCAAAAATTTTAACGGTGGCAGTTTTAACTGTTATTTCTTTTGGCGCTAGTGCGCAGATTTCTGAAAAAGAAGCGGCAAAAAAACAAGTGAAAAGAATTCCTGCTGCGCCTGCTTCTGAAATAAAGAATGAATCTAAACCTGTTCCAACGACAACGCCTTCAACGGTTGTTCCTTCCCCGTCTATTCCTGCAAAATCAGAAAAAACGAAAAAAACGGAAAACCAGACAGTTCCTGCAGAAAACAAAGTGAAAGAAATAGGAAACGGAAAGAAATAATTCCTTCTCTTTATTTTAAAAGATTGAATTGCTCGAAATGGTGAGAAATATGCTTTGCATGTAGGCGACACCATTGTTCATAATTTAAATCACCATAATACGGATGTTGCTCTGTTCGGTTTTCATTTTCACCAAAATGTTCTTCAAAGTCGATCCATTCCAATAAAAATTCATCAATAGCCAATTCAATTTCATCGTGGCGCAATGCCGTGTTCTTTTTTGCAAATGGAACTTCGATATTGCGTGCCATAGGTTTATCGGAAGCTAAAAATTCCTGCATTTTTGAAATTCGATCTTCCGTAATTTCTAGTGGAAATTTCTTTTTCCCAGAAGAAATCATGATGCTATCGGATAAATGTTCGACCATGCGTTGTGCAGACATTTCACCCCATTCCGCTTTAGCAGAAGGTGAAAGCGTATCTAATTTTTGGATTAATTCTGAAATGTCTAAATCTATAAAGGGCATAATTTATTTATTGCTGGCGTTTGAACCAATTAATATATTTAAGCTGCTTGGAATTACTTGAACATTCAATTCTTCCCGCACATCAAACGGTTCACCATCGTAATGTGCAATGTTTTGCGATAGTTTTATTCTTGCTTTTTCAAAGGAAATAACTTCTGAAAACTTTGATTTGTGTGATGTTCGTTTAAAAAAACGGTAAGCTACACTTGGCGCGGACCAAATTGAAAATGGTTTTAACAAGCATAATTCTATTTTTCCATCAGTGATTTTTGAGGTTGGTGAAACGACAAATCCATTTCCGAATTCAGACGAATTTGCGATGGTACAAAGCACAACGGGCATGCTTTTGATTTCACCATTGAGATCAACAGAAATATTTATTGGATTGTAACGGATAAACTCTCGAATCACTAGTTTTACATAACTCCAAAATCCCCTTCTGTGGTAACTGTCAAATTTCTTTGCAATCAAGGCATCGAAACCATAACCTCCAATTCCGAGAAACGGCTTGTCATTCACTAAAACAGTGTCCATTCTGATGGAATCATCGTTATTGATGCAATGAATTGCTTTGGCTAAATTCATCGGAATGCCTAAATGACGTGCAAGTCCATTTCCAGAGCCACATGGTAAAATCGCTAATTTTGTTTGCGTTCCAATCAATGCGGTTCCCACTTCATGCACAGAACCATCGCCACCAACTGCGCAAATAATGTCTATTCCTTCCAATGATGCTTGGTAGGCGATTTCTTTTGCGTGATTTTTATATTCTGTTGTAGCAATATCGTAGTCGAATTTGGAAAGATCTAGATTTTCTTTAATAATCTGCGGTAATTCCCCCTTTGATCCTACGCCAGAAATAGGGTTGATGATAAATCGGATTTTTTGCTTCATTCTACTACCGTTTTGTTATGAATCAAGTCGCGATTATACCGCTGAATTATTGCTTTTATGCGCTTTTCAACAGTTTTACTTTCCGATTTAAAGAAGGAAAGAGAGTCAATCGCTGGCTCTTTTCGATTTTCAAATCCGTACAAATTTCGTGCCTTTTCATTCGAATAGGTGTACATGTGATTTTTCAAAAAGTAAAAATACGAACCTTCTAGATAGGTAATTGCTTCTCTTTCAGACTTGTTGAAGTAAGATTTCCCATAGGAATAGTATTTTGTTTTTATATTTAGAAGATCTAGAATAGTAGGCATTATATCCAATTGTTGAAAGATAATCGGTTCTCTTTTTGCTTTTAGGAGTTTTGATGGGTGATAAAATGCAATTGGAATTTTATACATGAACCTTCTTTGGTTATAAATAGGATCATTTGTTGCAGGAGTGTGGTCGGCAACTAAAACAAATAAGGTGTTTTCGTACCAAGGTTGTTTTTTTGCTTCTTCAAAGAATTTCCGCAAGGAGATATCGCCATAATTTATAGACGCAGCGATTGGTTGTCTTCCTTTTCTTACGCGTAATCGCATGTGTGAGGGAATATAATAGGGGTGATGGGAGGAAAGTGTAAAAAGTGTACCAAAGAATGGCTCTTTCAATTTTGTTAATTGTTTCGCCGTCCAAGGATTGAAATATTCATCCAAGATTCCCCATGTTTTATCAAAATGCTTGTCGTTTTTGTATTCGTAGCGTCCAAAGTAATTATCAAATCCGGCTTGCGCTGCAAAGCCATCAAAACGCATGGAACCATTTGTTGCGCCATGGTAAAAAGCGGTTGCATATCCGTCCTTTTTTAAAATTGAAGCCAAAGACTCGATTTTATTGTTTCCGTAAGGAGATGAAATATATGGGTTATCCATTAAACTTGGAATGGAAGCAAGAATTGCTGGAACTGCTTCAATGGATTTTTTTCCATTAGCAATGCCATTTTCAAACGTTAAAGATTGTCCGATAATTGAATCGAAAAATGGTGTATAACTTCTTGCGCCATTAAAAGCCCCAA
>JBEDAD010000167.1:0-6191 GCA_041177985.1 Bacteroidota bacterium
TTAATCGTATGAAGTCACTGAGCTATCTCAACAAATATTTCATAAAATACAAATGGCGTTTTTTATTGGGAATTCTATTCATTGTAATTTCCAATTATTTTGGCGTACAAATGCCTCTATACGTGAAAACTACCATTGATAGTTTACTAACGGAAACGCCAGTAAACGGGTTGAATGATGCGTTATTTTTATCTTTAAAAATTGGGGGTATTTACATGCTTCTGTCGCTTGGAAGCGGCTTTTTTCTCTTTTTGACCCGACAAACAATTATTATCATGTCGCGCTTAATCGAATACGATTTAAAAAATGAGATTTATAAACAGTACCAGCAACTGGACTATAGCTTCTACAAGAAAAATGCTACTGGCGATTTAATGAATCGAATTTCGGAAGATGTCAGCCAAGTGCGCATGTATCTCGGACCGGGAATAATGTACACCATAAATCTTATTGCCTTATTTGGATTAGTAATATACCAAATGGTGCATATTAGTCCTTCTTTAACCTTATTTGTTCTAATTCCATTGCCGATTATGTCGTTTCTGATTTACAAGGTTTCTTCCAAAATGAATAAATTAAGTAAAGAAGTTCAGGCAGAACAATCGTTTATGTCGACCATGGTGCAAGAAACGTTTGCTGGAATCCGCGTTTTGAAGGCCTACAGCAGAGAAAAAGAAGTGCATACTAAATTCAATGTTTCCGCAACAACGTATAAAGCTAAAAATATGCGTTTGGTCATTGTAAATGCATTTTTTATGCCAACAATTGTATTTCTAATTGGTTTGAGCACCTTACTATCCATTTATTTGGGCGGCATTATGACCTATGATAAATCCATTTCTTTGGGTGGAATTCTCGCCTTTATATTTTTTGTGAATAAACTTACGTGGCCGTTCGCGAGTATTGGCTGGGTAACTTCCATCAACCAGCGCGCCTCGGCTTCTCAATCACGGATTAATGAATTCTTGCAAATTAAGCCAACAATTACGTATCCAAAGGAGAAGCCTTTCCATTTCCAAGGAAAAATTGAATTTCGAGACGTTTCATTTACCTACGAAAACTCTGGCATCGAGGCGATTCATAAGCTAAGTTTCACCTTGAACCCAGGAGAAACATTGGGAATTGTCGGTAGAACTGGAAGTGGAAAATCAACCATTTTAAATCTTTTGATGCGGCAATTCGATGTAGAAAGCGGGGAAATTTTAATCGATGACCAGCCTATTAAAACACTTAATCTTAGTGACTTCAGAAATCAAACTGGAATTGTTCCGCAAGAGGTTTTTCTTTTTTCAGATTCCATTGCAAACAACATTCGATTTGGTTCAACAGCTGAAA
This sequence comes from Bacteroidota bacterium, assembly GCA_041177985.1. Lineage (GTDB taxonomy): Bacteria > Bacteroidota > Bacteroidia > Flavobacteriales_D > Crocinitomicaceae > M0103. Next base: position 1,336 of record JBEDAD010000167.1, read on the forward strand.
CGGTTTCACAAGAAGAGATTTTTTCCGCTGCTAAAAAAGCCCATGTTTACGATAATATCATGGGATTCCCATCGAAATTTGAAACGTTATTGGGAGAACGAGGCGTTAACTTAAGTGGTGGACAAAAACAGCGTTTGAGTATAGCACGCGCATTGATTCGTAATCCGAAATTATTAATCCTCGACGATTGTTTATCCGCTGTAGACACCGAAACGGAAGAAATTATTTTGTCGAATTTAAAAGAAACTACTAAATCCAACACCTGTTTAATCGTTAGCCACAGAATATCTTCTCTGCGAAATGCAGATCGAATTATTGTGATTGAGGACGGTCGAAAAATCGAAGAAGGTGCGCACGACCAATTGCTTGCCGCAGGCGGAATGTATGCTGAGATTTACCTAAAACAGTTGACAGAAGAGTAAAAGCGAGATTTTTTGAATACTAAACAGCTGTACACAAGCAATATTCCCTTCTGAACATCCAAACTGTATTATTTGTTGTTTTTAATAAAAAATAGCATATTTGTTTGTATTAATGTACAGAAGATATGGAAAACGACACCAATAACGAAGTTTATTCGAAGGTTGTTAGAGCTGGGAAAAGAACCTATTTTTTCGATGTAAAATCGACAAAGGGAAACGATTTGTACCTTATTTTAACAGAAAGCAAAAAATCAACCAACGCGGATGGAAGCGAAAGTTTTCAAAAGCATAAATTATTTTTATACAAGGAAGATTTTGAGAAATTTCGGGAAGGATTAGAAGATGTTCTTGCAAAAATAGACGCGCTTAAAAATACTGGTAATGCAGAAATAGAAGTTTCGCTGCCGGAAGACACCTACTCCACTTCTATATCTTTTGAAGATCTTTAATGCTGAGATTTTCTAAAAACAAAAAACACAGCGTTATTTCAAATAAAAATACAGCATTATTTCAACAAACAAATAGTTGATAATTTATCCAAAATATATTTATTTATCCTAATCGTTAATCGTATCTTTAGCGTTCAAAAAATAGCGGATGGGAAAAATTATTGCAATTGCGAATCAAAAAGGTGGAGTTGGGAAAACAACAACGGCAATTAATCTTGCTGGATGCTTAGGTGTTCTGGAATACAAAACACTTCTTGTCGACGCTGATCCGCAGGCAAATGCAACTTCTGGACTAGGTTTTGATCCAAAAAGCACCAATAACATCTACGATTGTTTGATTAATGGTGTTGATCCATCTGAACTTACTGTTCGTACACAAAATCCAAATTTAGATTTAATTCCTTCACACATTGATCTTGTTGGAGCAGAATTAGAAATGATAAACTTGCCGAATCGTGAGTACATGTTGAAATTGGCTTTGGAAAAGATTCGCGACCAATATGATTTTATCATAATTGATTGTTCACCTTCTCTCGGACTAATAACGGTAAATGCAATAACTGCAGCAGATTCTGTTATCATTCCAGTTCAATGCGAATATTTTGCACTTGAAGGACTTGGGAAACTCTTAAACACAATTAAAATCGTTCAAGGTCGCCTCAACCAAGATTTGGAAATTGAAGGAATTTTACTAACCATGTACGATACCCGTTTGCGCTTAGCTAACCAAGTTGTCGATGAAGTAAAAACACATTTTCAGGAACTTGTATTTGACACTGTAATACATAGAATCACCAAATTGGCAGAATCACCAAGCTTTGGAGAAACAATAATAATGCACGATGCAGCAAGTAAAGGTTCCATTAATTATCTTAATTTTGCCCGCGAAATTCTGCAAAGAAACAATTTGACGAAAATTGGAAACGACGAAAAAACAATTGAAATAAACGATGAACTCTAACAATAAAAAACGTTCTGCTCTAGGTAAAGGTTTAAGTGCATTGCTAGAAAATGCTGAAACGGATATCACTTCATCCACGAGTAATTCAGGTTTGGTTGGCTCTGTTTCTATGCTTTCTATAGATAGTATTGAAGCAAATCCGTTTAACCCGCGAACACATTTCGAAAAAGCAGCTTTAGAGGAATTGAGCCAATCTATTTCCATTCATGGAATCATTCAACCTTTAACTGTTCGAAAACTGGGAAGAGATAAATTCCAGTTAATTTCAGGTGAACGACGATTTAGAGCTTCTCAGCTTGCAGGTTTAAAGGAAGTTCCTGCATACATTCGCGTCGCAAACGACCAAACCATGCTGGAAATGGCTTTGGTAGAAAACATACAACGGGAAGATTTAAATGCAATTGAAGTTGCTTTATCCTATTCTCGATTAATTGAAGAATGTAGCTTAACACAAGATCAATTAAGTCAAAAAGTGGCGAAATCTCGCTCAAGTATTACAAATCATTTGCGCTTACTGAAACTGCCTGCAGATATTCAAGCAAGTGTTCGCGATAATGTGCTTTCTATGGGACATGCGCGCGCGTTAGTTTCTGCTGGAGACGAGGCATTACAAATGGCAATTTTCAGTAGAATCGTTGAAGATGGACTTTCCGTTCGGGACGCAGAAGCTTTAATTAGAGAAGGTTACGTTGAACCAAGAGAGCCTGTTACAAAAAGTGTAAAAGCATCCTCTTCAGCTGTAAGTTCACAACAGGTGACTTTTAAAGAACATTTAGGCGATCGATTATCCGCAAAAATAGAAATCAAGAAATCAACTAACGGTTCCGGCAAAATTATTCTAAATTTTAATTCAGAAGTAGATTTGAATCGAATAATAGAAATTCTAAACCGTTAAATGAAGCTTTTTTCACTTGGTGTTTTTTTTATGCTATCCTTCTGTTGCCTTGCACAGAAAATCGCTGAGCCCGAAATTATTTCAGATTCTGTAAAACTCCATTCTCCAAAAAAAGCAGTTATTTTTTCTGCTGTACTTCCTGGAGCAGGGCAAGTTTACAACCATGTCGCAATGCCTAAAGGGAAGAAAAACGCGTTTTGGAAAGTTCCATTAATATACGCAGGACTTGGAGCAACTGGTTTTTTTCTGATAAATAACCAACTCACGCAGCTTTCCTTAAAACAAGAATATATCGATAGAGAAAAGGGAAATGCGTTAAATCCTAAATGGCAAGAATACGATATCCAAGGAGTAGAAACGTTGTATAACCAATATTTAGATGCCCGGGATTTATCTATCTTAGCTTTTTCGGCTGTTTATTTACTCCAAGTTATTGACGCTGGAATTGAGGCGCATTTTGTGCATTTCGATATTTCGGAGGACCTCAGTTTGGCAATAAAACCAACTTATTTTGGTAAAAACACTATTGGAATGCGCTTAAGCTTTAATTTTCGTTAAATAAATTGTGAAAGCATTCTAAAAAATTATATTTGTTCCACATGCACAGAAAAATATGAATATCGCACTAATTGGATATGGGAAAATGGGAAAGGTGATTGAAGAAATCGCTTTGGAACGCGGACATACTATCGTTGCGAAAATTTCTAGTGAATTACTACTTTCAGATGCCGATTTATCCCATGTTGATGTCGCAATCGAATTCTCAAAGCCGGATCTTGCTGTGGAACATATTCACGCTTGTCTGAAACTACAAATCCCTATTATCGTTGGAACTACTGGCTGGTCGGATCGATTGGAAGAAGTGGAACGTGCTGTTAACCAAACCAAGGGAAGTTTATTGTACGCTTCTAATTTCAGTATCGGGGTAAATATTTTTTTTGAAATCAATAAACGTCTGGCGCAATTAATGTCGGGACAACCTGGTTATTCTGCGTGTATGGAAGAAATTCACCACTTACAAAAACTGGATGCACCAAGTGGAACTGCGATTACACTTGCCAATGCGATTTTAGAAAACAATCCAGATTACGGTTCTTGGGTTTTGGGTGAAGAGAAAGTTCCGCATACCAATATTGGACAACTTGGTGTCACTAGCTACAGAAAACCAGATGTTCCTGGAACGCACACAATCCATTATTCTTCTAGCGTGGATACCTTGACAATTTCCCATGAAGCGCATAACAGAAATGGCTTTGCGATTGGCGCGGTAATAGCTGCAGAATGGCTTTTCGGCAAAAAAGGAATCTATACAATGAACGATGTTTTAAACTTAAATATACCATGAACGCACTTTATTTCTACTTACTCATTTTAGTTCACCCGTATCTTGCGCTGTGGTCTAAAAGTTTTAAACAAGCTGGACACAAATCATGGGAAGCATTGGTTCCCGGTTATAATTACTACGTTGCATTTAAAATCAGCTGTAAAAAACCATTTTGGTCAATTCTACTTTTATTTCCTGGTATTCATATCGTAATGTGGTCGGTTGTTAATACTTCTTACATTCGAAGATTTGGATATTATTCGCTTGCCGACACTTTTCAAGGGATATTTTTCCCATATGTAATTCTTTACAAAATTGCGCAATCGAAACAAGATATTTTACCAGAAACGAATTGGGCAAATGGCAGAGAAGTTGGCACGCGTGCACTTGGTGACCATTTGGTGCTTTTATTGTCTTTACCGATAATTGGGCACGTAATTGCACTCATTTTGAATGCGATTTCGCGCGAAAAACCTGGCTCAAAATCGAAAGTTAAAGAATGGGGCGATTCCATTTTATTTGCACTGATTGCGGCAAGTATTATTCGTACATACGTTTTTGAACCGTTTCAAATTCCTACTGGTTCGATGGAAAAAACACTTTTGGTTGGCGATTTCTTATTCGTTAATAAATTGGCTTACGGACCAAAAGTTCCTGTTACGCCTTTGTCTTTCCCATTGGTTCACAACACTGTTCCTTGGGTGAATATTAAATCTTATTCTACCTTAGAAACGGTAAACTATACGCGCTTGCCTGGTTTTGGAAAAATCAACCGCAACGATGTTGTCGTGTTCAATTATCCTTC
>JBEDAD010000168.1:0-4567 GCA_041177985.1 Bacteroidota bacterium
GAAGATCTATTGATGAATTTGTAGCTTTTGATAGACATTCACCGGCAGATGTGGCTGGAACGTGTCCACAACCGTTGACTCCAGATTTGGACAACTTCTTAACCTTAAACGATTCGTGTTCCTCTGCAACATTTTCGCTTTACGACGGATCACCAATCAGTGGTTCGGATTTTGGTCTACGCATGTACCAAACTTCCTTTGATGGCTCGAGTCTATTGCGTATTTTTAATTAAGATTATTCATTACTTTTGCAGAAAAAATTTCATGAACGACGTTAAAGTTACAATTATAGATAGAGAAAATGTAGCGCATGAGCTTGTGGGCCCAACGGATATGAACATGAATATCATGGAGCTGTGCAAAGCGTATGAACTGCCTGTTTTGGGAGAATGTGGCGGAATGGCGATGTGCGCTACATGCCAGTGTTATTTGGAATCGAATACCGAATTGCCGGAACAAAGCGATGCGGAACTCGACATGTTGGATCAAGCATTTTTCGTTAAGCCAAATAGCCGTTTGGGCTGTCAAATTCACATTTCTGATCCAATTGACGGGATTGTTTTGCGCTTGGCTCCGGAAGCGTAATTTACCGATTACGGAATCTTTAGAAAAAAACAGCATAAAAAAAGAGAAAGGATAGCCTTTCTCTTTTTTTGTGCTAAAAATGTTCTTTTCTAAAAAACGAAAGTTAATCCTGCGAATGCATTAATAATCGAAAAGGTGCGAGACCTAGAAATTTGGTATTCAAGTTCGTCTGTATAACTAGAATTTTGACTTGTAATCGGATTTAAGTTGCTTTCTCGCGGTCCACCGACACTCAAGGTATATTTCACACCATAGTTGATCATCAGGTTTTTCGTTATCGGAGTGCGCATATTCAAGGCATACATCAACATATATTTTTTCACTGTTTCTATTTCTTTAAAATTTATTGGATCGACATAGTCATTTTTGTCGCTATAATTTTCGTAAAGTGTAGTTGGAAGTGGATAATTATTATTATCCGTTCTTCCGTAAACATAATCTTTTTCTATCACGTTGGAAAAAGAAACGCCCAACCCTAATTGATGGCTTAATCCCATTGGCGATAATGCATTGGAAGTGTAAAATTCAAATTTTGGCATTATCACAGTTGTTTTAATATCTACCATTTCATGTGTTATAACCACATTGAAGTTATAACTATAATCAACTCTGCTATATGGATTTGGATAAACACTTGCGAAATCCTGACCAAATTCAAGGGAAATTGCTAGATTTCGCTTTACGGCGTAACCGGCATTTACTCGGAAACCATAATTGAAATTATCGTTTTTTGATACTAATTTAGGGGCGGTGCTTGTTTCATCTGCCTTGTAGCCACTTGCTGAACTGAAATCTTTGAAATAAGCAGTGTAAAGCAAAGGAACATTCCCAAGCGTTTGAACTTCTAAAAAGCCTTTTTTCCCAAAGTATCCGTTATCTTTTTGGGCAATTGCATTTGAAGAAATGAACGCAATTAAACTGAATAATAGTATAGTACTTTTCATCGTTTTATTTTTTAGGTTCTGTACTTAATTTTTTGAATATATCGAACATGTGTGCTCCAAGTTGTAATCTCTTTGGTGCATCTTCAAAGCCGTAATTTACCCCATTTTCAATTGACCCGTCTTCTAAATCCAGAATTAGTACACTTAATTCCGATTTGTGTCCTGCCAAAATTCCGAGTGGAACATACAATAGTAGAACAGGGTAAATTAACAGGGAGGAAAAAACACCAGAGAAAGTAATATTTGGAGCGTATTCGTGCTCAACAAGTGAGAACATTACTTTGCTTGTTCCATAATTGCTTTTGATCAAGTTTAAATATTGGTAATCTACCGGAAAAATATTTACTTCATCTTCTTGTGCAATTTGATTCAAAAGCGCAGTTAACATACTACGTTCGTTAAATCCTTGCGTTCCTTTGGTTGTTAAACTTCTACTGTCAATGTTGTACGTCGTAACTCCAGCATCGTTTGCAGCGTTTTCTATAGCTTCAGAAAAGTCTGCTTCCAGTTTTTCAGATTTAACATTGTCAACTTTTCCATTTTTGTAGCTGTAAACCATTGGTTCAACGACAATAAATTCTTTGATTCCCATACGGTTCACATTTTGCGCTTCTTTCTTGTCGAAGGCTTTCTTTTCTTTTTTTGAAAGAGCCTCGTACGCAATTTTCTCTTTTTCTTTGTCTTCGGAGATCTTCTTGAATTTGTCGTTTAAATCAATAAATTCCTGATCGGAAATAATATCTGCAATTCCATACAAATAGAACTTAGTAGAATCGAAGTTTTCGGCAATGTCCGCGTTCTTTTTGTTTTTAATTCGATCGTACTTGGAATTGGATTTTATAGTTGTATCCTTTACTGCGCCTTTCAAAGAATCATTTTTCATTGCCATAAAGTCAGTTGCAGCTTCTGAAAATGTCTTTTTAGAATAAATTTCCGATTTGAATTTTCCGTACTCGTTTAAGTCCTTCACAAATTTATGGAAGATTGCATTGATCTCTTCGTCTTTTGGATATGCTTTGTGAATATCATAAATCTGACGCAGCGACATCGTAACTAATGCTTCTTTGGATAATTTTTTCAAGAAGAAATGCAACGTTGCGGATTCACCTTCTAATTCTGCTGTTTTATCTACTGCTTTGTTCGAAATATTTTCTGATTTGTAGAGCATTAAATTCATCCAGATTTGCGCTTTCATTCGCTTCAGATAAATTGAATTTGGGAAATCTTTTTCCAATATGAAGATGGAATACATTGCATCACCATAGTTAGCATCTAGAATATCTGATCTAACACTTTCAAATCGTGCAATGTTTCGAACGTTAACAAATCTTGTAGCACCTAAGAATTCTGTCTTTTTTCCCCAAGTAGAAAATTCGCCAACTTCTTTTTCTGCAGCTTCTTTTCTTTTCTTGATATTCGGGTGCGAACTATTTTCGTCGTCGTAGTCTTCTACCGCGGTAATCTCGTATTTCTTCGTTGGAAAAAGACTCTTCGGAACGTAAATTTTATTTGTATTAAAGTGCGTTTGTGGAAATGCAATTTCATCAAATGGCAAATACGAATACATCAACACATCAAAAGTGGAGAAAATTTCGTCTTCCGAGTATCCAGCTTCGTTGTACAAGCGAATTCCGATTTTATCAGCCTCAAATTCTTTATCTTTGGAGTACTGACTTAATTTCTCGATTCTAGAATCTTGGCGGCTATTTTTTGCTTTCCAGTCAAAGGTTGCAACAACATGTTTTTCAGTATAATGTGAAATCTCATGTGCTAAAACATATGCCAATTGCGCCTCACTCGTTAATTGTGCAATTAATCCGGTTGTAACAAATACAATTCCCTGATCGGTACTAAAAGCGTTTGAGGAGTTTGATTTAATGGTATAAAAGCGAAGTTTTGCGCGCAGTTGTCCATCGTTTTTAAGCAATTTATCTGCAATTTCGCTAATATATGTCGATATATCATCTCCATATACGACCAATCCTGAATGCAGAATTTCATCGATGGCATAATTCGTTCCTTCAAAAAAGACTTTTTCCTGTCCTCTTCTTAATTCTTCCCGTCCTGTTTTAAGATCGTCTTTTAACTTGTCGTAGGTTAGTTTTGTGAAATCTTCTGGAATTTTCCCTTTTGCCAACAAAGTAGAATAATTGTTGAAATCTACTTGCGCAACGAGGGATCCTGCACTGAACAGGATAAAAGAAACCACGGTGATTGCGTTTTTAAAATACATATAATTTAGTTTAATGTAGATGGAATTTTACACACTGGTATCGGTTCCATCTTGTGTTTATTAATCGCATTGAATTTCCGATAAATTTTCAATACGGCTTTTTGTCGCTCGTTTAATTCTATTTCGTCTCCAGTAAAAGTCATCGCCCATTCTAATTCGGGATAACTTGCACCAAGTTGGTCTTCATCGCTTCGGTCATCTCCCCAAAGTCCGTCGGTTGGTTTGGCGCGTAAAATCTCGTCAATTATACCAATTTCTTTGGAAAGAGCAATAACTTGTGATTTTGTTAAATCCGCAATTGGACTAATATCTACACCACCATCTCCATATTTCGTGTAAAAGCCAACGCCAAAATCCTCTATTTTATTACCTGTTCCTACAACCAAACAGGCATTTGCCTGACCAATTGCATACAATGTTGTCATGCGCAATCTTGCTCTTGAATTCGCCATGGACAATCCATGTTTAGCAGTTGTTTCCGGCATTGTTTTTTCGAGCAAATCGAAAATTGGTGTTAAATCGATTTCCATTTCTTCCACATTATCGAATTTGGATTTTAAATCGAAAATATGATCTTTTGCTCTTGAATACTCAGCAGAAGATTGTCTGATAGGCATATTTACAAGCAGTGTTTTTCGGCCGGTTTGTGCGCACAATGTTGAAGTTAATGCAGAATCTATTCCACCAGAAATTCCAATAATAAAACCCTCCAAACTGCTATTATTGCAATAATCAGCGAGCCAGGTAGTAATGTGCTTTGCTACTTTTGAATAGTTCAATGTTTTCCCAGTAATATTAAAATAAA
>JBEDAD010000169.1:0-8921 GCA_041177985.1 Bacteroidota bacterium
CCAACGTTCGTTTTGTTTTGAACATCTGTTGTTTGCCAAGTTCCACCTAGATTAAATCCTAAGAACCATTTGGAACTATTATCGTAATCAATTCTTTGCGCGAACGATGCACCGAAAGAAAGAAGCAGACAAAATACGAGTGTAGTAAATTTATTCATGGTCATTTATATTAATTTGTTCGCTTAAAAACCTATTATTGTGCCAAAAATCTATAACTTCAATTTTTTAGGCAGAATAAAACTATTAAAATTAAATTAATGTAATTTATTTTTGTTGTAAATGTAAGTAAAATAGGAGGTAAAAGTATATTTTTATGAAAGGTGTTATTTTATTGTTAATGTTGATTTTACAGGTAAAATCGTTCGCTCAACCGGCTTATAACGATTGTAATTCTGCATTGGAATTATGTCCGAATAAACTTTTCCCTTTAACGAATAGCGGCGCAAATAAAACCTTTTGTCCAGGCTGTGAAGATGATTTTTCCTTTTGTTTTTCCGCAAACAATACCATTTGGCTAACCTTTACAACTAATAATGTAGGTGGTGATGTACAAGTGGATTTCTCGAGTTTGAATTTTGAAACAAATCCTGCTCAAGGAAATGCATTAGAAGCCACTATTTTAGAAGCATCGATTCCGTGCAATTCTGCATCTTACACGCCTATTGGTAATTGCGTTTCCAACAGCACATCGCCATTTTCTTTGGTCGCACTTGCCTTACCTGCAAACACAGTTTATTACATTGTTCTTTCCGGTTCCACAAATGGCGTTGGCGTAACTTCCCCTGCAGCGGCAGATTTTAATGTTTCGATTAGTGGACAAGGAATCAATCGATCGATACCAACCGTTAATGTATTCGGTAGTGCAATCAATATCTGTAAAAATGTAGTTTTCACTGCTACAGCACAACTTGCAGATTGTCCGGATACCACAGATTTTAAATGGTTTATAAACGGTATTTTGACTGCTGAAACCACGGGTCCAATCTTTCAAACTACCAATTTATCCGATGGCGATGTTGTTTCGGTAGAAACAAGCTGTTACGTTTTGTGTCCAGAAATTGTTACCGATTCCGCAACTCCAGTAATCGTTTACGATTTTCCATTGGACGCTGGTTCGGATCAACTTATTCAACCAGGTGAAACTGCCCAGTTGAACGGAACTACTTCCGCTCCGATTTACAGTTGGTCTCCTTCTTATTCCGTAAATAATACCTTAATTTTAGATCCTTTTGTCACGCCGGCGGTTACAACAACGTATACGCTTACAGCAACTGAAAATGGCTGCACAAAACAGGATTTTGTTACCATAACAGTTGACCAGCAATTGATTTTTCCGACAACATTTTCGCCCAATGCGGATGGAACAAATGATACATGGGAAATTGGTGGCATTGATGAGTACCCAAATTGTTTTGTGCGAATTTTTAACCGTTGGGGGCAGGAAATTTTCCAATCTTCAAGTTACTCAAAAGCCAAAGCGTGGGATGGAACGGCCAATACAGGAAAACTTTCGGAAGGTGTATATTTTTATATTGTAGAATTGCGCGACAGTGAAAAAAGACAGTTCAAAGGCAGCATAACATTGATTCGATGAAAAAAACAAAGGCATTTTTTATTCTGATTTGTTTTCTGCTTTCGGTGGATCAAATTGTTGCTCAGCAAACGCCACAATATACGCAATGGTCTTCCCATCAATTTGCGTTGAATCCTGCACATGCCGGAATCAAACCATGTTTGGATGTGCATTCTTTGTACAGAGCACAATGGGTAGGATTTGAAGGAGCGCCGAAAAGTGGATTTTTAACTTTTAGTGCACCAATCAAATCTCCGAGAAGAAAATATTTGAGCGCGCGGCAAGGATTTGGTTTGCGTTTTGAATCGGATCAAATCGGACAATTCACCACCAGCAGGTTCAATATTGCGTATGCTGCACATTTTAACTTTTCAGCGGATACGCGCCTTTCGCTTGGTTTGTACGGCGGTATGATACAAATGGGTTACGATCCTTCCAACACGGTTACGCTCCAGCCGGATCCAAGCATTTCAAAAGAGGCTTCCTTCATTTCTCCCGACGCTACATTTGGCGCTTGGTGGAATGGGAAAAACTACTACGTTGGACTCGTAATGCAAAATCTGATTCCTGCAAAATGGGAACTAGGATTGGATTCGAAATACCGTTTTCATACGCTCATCAATGGTGGATATAGAATTAGAATGAATGAAAAAACAACCTTATTGCCAGCGGTATTATTAAAAATTCCACCAAGAGGACCCGTTGCAGCTGACCTACAAATTATGCTGGATTATGGCAATAAATTGAATTTTGGTGTTGGGTACCGAAATACCGATGCGCTATTGTTTTTCGCAGGATTCAAGATAAATCAGCGATTTGCAGTGCAATATTCCTACGATGCTACGCTTTCAGCTTTGCGAAATGGCAGCAATAATTCCCACGAAATAGCCATTAGTTTTTCTACGTGCAAGCCATTAAATACAAGTACTTCCAGTTGTCCCTTATTTGAATAAAGTACCGGTAAATTCGGTTTTAAATGTTATTCAATTTTGGTTGTGTATAATTCCTTTCAACAATGCATTTTGACGTGCTTTGCTTTTGCATATTTGTAATCTAAAGAAAAAGGTATATGGTACGTTTTGCAATTCTAGCGGTAGTGTTTTTAGGAGCTTGTGTTCCTGCAAAAAAATACAAAGATTTAGTGGAAAGAGAGAAAAAATGCAGCGAAGAATTGGCGCAATTCAAAACGAGCTCATTGGATTTTGAAGGAAAAGCAAAAGAGTTGGAGGCGCGTTATGACGTAGTGAAAAAAGAAGTTTCCAAATTAAAAGCAGATACAAGTTCCATTGGAACAACCTACCGTATTTTGCAGACACAATACGATAAAATGGCGATTCAAAATGAATCGCTGGAAAAGGCATTTGATAAATTGCGCATCGCAGGATCGAAAGAAACAGCCATTTTGCAGGCAGAATTGGAGGGCAAGAATATTGAATTACAGCGCAAAGAAGATGCATTATTGGTTTTGGATTCGGAATTAAAAAGTAAGGAACAGTTATTAGCGGAGCGTGAGCAGCGGGTGAATGAGTTGGAAGAAGCAATTAAACGGAAAGACGAAGCAACGCGCTTATTGAAAACGAAAGTTGCCAATGCGCTAAAAGGATTCGAAAGTCAGGGTTTGACTGTGATTCAAAAGAATGGTAAAATTTACGTGAGCATGGAGGCAAAATTATTGTTTGCTTCGGGAAGTACGTCGGTGGAGCAGAATGGAAAAAATGCACTTATCGAATTAGCGAAGGTTTTAGAAGTAGAAAAAGAGTTGGAAATAATTGTGGAAGGCCACACGGATTCCGATAAATTAGTGAGTCCAAACCATCCAAAATCGAATTGGGAATTGTCTGTTCTACGCGCAACATCCGTGGTGGATATTCTTTTGTCTAATTCGCAAATGAGTCCGATGCAACTAATGGCTGCAGGCCGCTCGGAATATCATCCGGTAGATCCAAAAGACAAGGCAAAAAACCGGAGAATTGAGATTATCATTTCGCCAAATTTAAACGAGTTATTTGAAATCATTTCAAAGGATTAGCATCTCGACAGGCTCGATGACAGAAAGATCAGTGCGCCGCCGTGACCAAATTTGTGATCCGGGATTCATTCCTTAACTTTGCCGCATGTCGTCGATCAAAGAACTGATTCAGTTAAAACTTAAAACACTTCCTGAAAAACCGGGAATTTACCAGTATTTTGATGCTTCTGGAACGATAATTTATGTTGGGAAAGCAAAAAATTTAAAAAAGAGAGTTTCCTCCTATTTCAACAAAACGCAGGACAACGGCAAGACAATTTTGCTTGTAAAACGCATTGCGGATATTCAATACATGGTTGTCGATTCGGAGTTGGATGCGCTTTTGCTGGAAAACAATCTGATTAAAAAATACCAGCCCAAGTATAATATCCAACTGAAAGACGATAAAACGTATCCGTGGATTTGTATTAAAAACGAACCTTTTCCGCGGATTTTTTCTACGCGAAATGTCTTCCGGGATGGTTCAAAATATTTTGGTCCCTACCCAAGTGGAAAAGTCATGCATACGCTTTTGAACTTAATCAAGGAATTGTATCCTTTGCGCAATTGCACCTTTGATCTTTCCGCAACAAAAATTAAAGAAAAACGCTATAAAGTTTGCCTGGAATACCACCTTGGGAATTGTTTAGGGCCTTGTGAAGGAAAGCAATCCAGCGATTTATACACTGAAAATATTGCGCAGATTGAAAATTTATTGAAGGGAAATATTTCTTCCGTAATCCATTTTTTAAAAGGAGAAATGGGTAAATATGCTGCGCAACAAGAATACGAATTGGCACAAGAAATGAAGCAGAAATTGCTGATTTTGGAAAATTACCAAGCGAAATCAACCATTGTTTCTCCGAGTATTCACCAAGTAGACGTCTGCACATTAATCAACGAGCCAGATAGTGCATTTGTAAATTACCTGTGTATTCACAATGGTTCAATTATTCATGCATATACTGCTGAAGTAAAGAAAAAACTAGACGAAACGAGAGAAGAAGTTCTCGGGTATGTTTTGCCAGAATTGCGTGCACGTTTTGCAAGTGAATCCAAAGAAGTTCTCGTAGATGAAAAGTTGGATTTGCAACTAATGGGTTTACATTTTACGGTTCCAAAGATTGGAGATAAAAAACAATTGGTAGAACTTTCCCTACGGAATGCGAAATTCTACAAGCTTGAAAAGCAAAAGCAAGAAAAAATAATAGATCCAGAGCGGCATACCAAAAGAATCCTTGAGCAACTGCAAAAAGATTTCCGTTTGCAGGATTTACCGGTTCACATGGAATGTTTTGATAATTCCAATATTCAGGGAACGCATCCTGTTTCTGCGTGTGTAGTATTTAAAAACGGAAAACCAAGCAAGCAGGATTACCGCCATTTCAATGTCAAAACGGTGGAAGGTCCGGATGATTTTGCATCCATGGAAGAAGCCGTTTACCGCCGTTATAAAAGATTAAAAGAAGAAAACCAAGCGCTGCCACAACTCATTGTTATCGATGGTGGAAAAGGGCAACTTAGCGCTGCGCTAAAAGCATTGGAAAAATTGGATTTACGCGGGAAAATGGCAATTGTAGGGATTGCAAAACGCTTGGAAGAAATATTTTTCCCTGGAGATTCGTTTCCCATTTATATCGACAAGCGATCGGAAAGTTTGAAAGTAATTCAGTTTATGCGAAATGAAGCGCACCGTTTTGGCATCACGCACCACCGCAACAAACGCAGTAAAGCGGCGATCACTTCCGAGTTGATGGATATTTCGGGAATAGGGCCTAAAACGCAAGAAGACCTGATGAAAGCGTTTAAAACAGTTACTGCAATTAAGAAATTATCGGTAGAAAAATTGCAGGAAATAATAGGTTTAGCCAAAGCCAAAATTGTCCACAACTATTTCAAAACAGAAGCGTAGCCAAGTTTTACGCCACTAATTAACATCTTCTTCTTTGTAAACATTTTCCGACCTAAATGAAATAGTAAATTTCCTTCTGTAGTTTTGTGCAATGAAATTTCTACTTCTTTTCATTGCTTGTATCCTATTCACTGGCGAACTAAATGCTCAAAAAACGTCGGTAACAGTGGTAATTGATCCAGGACATGGCGGAATCGATCCAGGGTTTTTATCCGAAAACACGAAATTATTACAGGAAAAAGAATTGAATCTTTTAATTGCTAAAAAAGTTGGTAGCTATATCGAGGAAAACCTGCAACACGTAAAAGTGGTGTATACCCGAACCGATGATTCTTTTCCAAGTTTGGAAGACCGCGTAAACAAAGCAAATTCTATCCAGGCAGATTATTTCATTTCCATTCATTGCAATGCAAACGCCCAAAAAAAAGTCCATGGTACGGAATCGCATGTGCACAGTTTGCAGTCAAAAAAATCCCTTGCTTTAGCAAAAGAAGTTGAAAAAGAATTTTCTACGCGCGCCGGAAGGAAATCCCGGGGAGTGAAAGATTCGGACGACCGCGAGCATTCTCTCCAAGTTTTGAAATTCACCAGCATGACAAGCGTATTGGTTGAATGTGGATTTTTAACAAATGAAAAGGAAGCAAATTATTTGAACACAACGTATGGACAAGAAATTATTGCATCTGCAGTATACCGCGCTTTCAGAAATACCATTGTGCAGGAATTCACGTCAATCGCTTTTGTGAAGCCCGAAGCAACAGCTTCTAAACCCAAAAAAGAAGGGGCGGAAGAACCGAAAAAAAGTCCGACAGAAAAATATGCCATACAGATTATGTCTTCTAAAGAACCCATAAACACAAGCGCTGAGAGTTTTAAAAAAATCGGCTTGCCAGTTTCGCGGACAAAATTAACAACAACAGCGGCGTACAAATATTTTTACACCGTTGGATCCTACACTACAAGAGAATCTGCGAAACTAGACTTGAAAACGGTTCAAAGCAATGGGTTTAAGGATGCATATATTGTTAAAATAGAGTGAAAATCAGGAGAATAACTTTCCGTTTGTACAGCTTTTCTTTGGTAAATTACATCTTTTATTTTGTGTTATATCGTTTGTTTTTTACTTTCACAGTATAAATCAATCGAAATGGCTACTGTATTTGAAACAAGATTAATCGGAAACATCGGTAAGGACGCTGTTGTGAAGAACATGGAACGCGGCGTTATAGCCATCAATTTCCCAGTTGCCCACAATAAAAACTGGAAGGATAAGCGCTCTAACGAGACAAAAACAAAAACAACTTGGGTGAATTGTACCATTTGGAAAAAGGAAGGCGTTAATTTACGGATTCTTGATTTTTTGAAAAAAGGTGCGTTAGTTGAATTGGAAGGAACACCTTTTGCCAAAGCCTATGCGCAGGAAGATGGATTTATTCGAACGGAAATCCGTCTAAACGTATCCAAAACAAATATCTTGCGTCCGGCCAAATGTGAGGACGAAAGTGGTGAAGACCTGATAGATCGTGAAGATTGTGAAGATTCATTTGAAGCTTCAATGGATGATTTCACACTCGATGAGGATGATTTCTAAGTAATTACAGCTAAATCGAGCGTTTCATTCTATTTTTTTTCGATTTTAGCCTTGAAAAATAAATTCTTTCTTTATATTTGCATTCGCTTTTCAGAAATGAATTGCAAATTCCTCCTTAGCTCAGTTGGTTAGAGCATCTGACTGTTAATCAGAGGGTCCTTGGTTCGAGCCCAAGAGGAGGAGCAAAAACAACCCCAGTATACTTAGTATTTCTGGGGTTTTTTGCGTTTTATAGTTTTGTTATGAGTTACCTTGAATCTTTAGAACCAATCAACTTTAGAACCTAAAAAGTACCTTACCGTGTGTAAAACCGTGCACAGATTTTCATAGATGGAAATGCCATAAACCCACATAAAAATGGCAACATTAAATTTAGTCCTTGACAAGCGCAGAGCAAGGAAAGATGGTACTTATCCAATAGTTTTTAGAATTAGAATTGAAGACAAATTTTGTGATATTGGCACAGGCTTTAAAATCTTTAAAGAACAGTTTGATTTAAAAACCAACAGTTTGATAAATGATATTAATGGCAATATCCAATTAGAACAATTAAAAACCCATTATCTCAAAAGACTTCGCACATATACTTCAGATAATCTTGGTTGCAATGATATAAAATCCATTAAAGCCTATCTAATAAACAAACTACCCACAGAATTTACTATCATTGAATTTTGGAAAAATCACATTGAAGATTTAAAGATATCAGGAAGATTTGGTGGTGCAAAAGTTTACAACACTAGTTTATCTGTTATATCTCAGGAGTTAGAATTGAATATTCCTTTTTCAAAGTTGAATTTTAAGAGTATTATTGAATTGGAAAACAAGCTATTTAAGAGAGGATTAAGCATAAACGGCATTGGTGTGTATATGAGATCCTTTAGAGCTATCTGTAACAAAGCAATTCACTTTGATATTGTAGGTTTTGAGTGGTATCCATTCAGAAAATATAAAATTAAGAAGATGAAGACCACACCAAGAGTTATTTCTATAATTGAAATGAAATCTTATTTCAATCTTGATTTAGAGAAGTCCAACTCACTTTACAATTCTTGGCTGATAGGAAAACTTATTTTTATGCTCAGAGGCATCAATATTAAAGATTTAATGTTACTATCACCTAGCAACATTAAAAGCGGTAGAATCATTTATAAAAGAGCAAAAACAGGCAAGATGTATAGCATTGAAATTCTTCCTGAGTTACAAGAGATAATTAATTATTTTGATTCCAAGAATACCCTTTTTAGGATTCTATCCGATTCAGAGTTGAAGAACTCAGCAAAACAGGTTGATATTATAACTCAAAAAAGAAAAGTGATAAATAATCATTTAAAGAAATTAGGTGTACTATTGAAATTAAATGAACCGTTGAGCACTTATGTTTTCAGATACAGTTATGCAAATATTTTAAAACATCTAGGGTATTCTAAAGACCTAATAGCAGAGGCATTAGGACATGAGTATGGAAATTCTGTAACAGGCATTTATCTTGAGCAGTTTGACAATGAAATTATTGATGAAATGAATAGGAAAGTAATTGATTCTGTGAATTAATGAATAAGGGTTGCTTTTTAGTAACCCTTTATTCACAAATCAGGCGAAATACAATGTGAATATCTTTTAATTTAATTTAATTTTCTTCTACAAGTCTTTATCACCTTGGTTTTCATGGGAGAGATGTTAAAAACATTTATAAATTGAGAATAACTTTAGAGCGAGTTCTTATATGAAATAATGACCTTTACAGCTCTGCTTAATCTAAAGCAGAGTATTGTTAGCTCGTCGGCATTTATTTAATAAGTGTTCTTGGTGACAAACTGAAAAAAAATAAAATTAA
>JBEDAD010000170.1:0-2505 GCA_041177985.1 Bacteroidota bacterium
TTCTGCTTTCAAAAGACACGACAAAAATTGCTGCATTGCTTTACAACCGCCATCCACAACAGGGAAAATGGGTTTATTTGTGATGTAAAGAACTTTCATTTTTTCGTTTAAAGCGTTGCAACTGTTTTACCCATCGTTCTTTGTTGAAAACTGGCGAATCATTTGCAGCGGCGCGCATTAAAATAAAAGCTACCGGCGCAAGAATCATCGAGGCGAACCACATGCCGATAAATGGCGAAACAACTTGCGAACTGGCTAAACTGTCGCCAATGCTTATGAGTACGAAATAAATCATAAACAATAATGCGGCGATCACAACTGGCGCACCAAACCCACCTTTTCGTACAATTGCACCCAAAGGAGCACCGATAAAAAACAACACGATAATGGTGAAAGTTAGAGCAAATTTTCGGTGAAATTCAATCCAATATTGATTGATATCGCGCTCAATTCCAAGTAAGTATTCTTTTTGTCCACTGAGATTTTCATTTTTCCGACGCAATTTTACCTGCGCGGAATTGATTGCTTGGAATTGGTCGAAGTTGGATAATTTATCGAAAACAATGGTTTCAGAAGGCAAGGAATCTATGGCTGCCAGATTTACGGTATTTATGCTGTCGATTTTATAGTCTTTTGCCTGAAAATAAGGATGGTCATTCTTAAGGCTTTCCAGAAAATTAGCAACGATTGCACGACCACTAATTTTTACAGAATCAATTTCATGGTAAATCTGAAAAACATTGAGCATTTCGTGTTTATCGGCAAACAATTCGTCCTGCGATCGCTTGAGTGAAAACCCTGAAAGGTCGATTTTATACGTTGCTTGTTCAAAGTCAGAGCGCCTGGAAGGTCTACTGTTACTCGTGTTTCTGTGAATTTTTCCGTTTGGTGTAAAACTTGGCGCTTGCGGAGAAAGTTCTTCAACGACAAAACCCTTGTTCAACTCAAAAAACAAATATTTCCCGTTGTCCGATTTATAAATTTTCCCTTTTTCAGCGCGAATTGTTTTGATTTCATTTGGATTGGTGTGGTCATGGATTAGAATTCCTTCAAAGCTATTTTTCACTCCTTTGTCCACTTTTATGGCATATCCGTCCAATTCTTTGCTGTAAACACCTGGCGTAAGAATTGCGGATATTTTCGTGTTTTGAATGTCAAAAATCAAGGAATGCCATTTTAAATTAGCAACCGGAATAACGTAGTTTGCAAAATAAAAGGTGAAAAACGCAATTCCAACGACCATAAAAGACAATGGTTTTAGGATTTTAAACAAGGACAAGCCACTTCCTTTTAATGCCGTAAGTTCATTGTTTTCCGCAAGATTTCCCAAGGTCATGATGGAGGAAAGTAAAATTGCCAACGGCAGTGCAAGTGGAATTAAACTGGCAGAAACATAAAAAAGCAATTCTAAAATCACGAGACTGTCCAATCCTTTTCCCATTAAGTCGTCGATGTATTTCCAAAGAAATTGCATGATCAGAATAAACATGGAAATGGCTAGCGTGACCAAAAAAGGTCCCACAAAAGATCGAATACTAAATACGTATAAGCGCTTCAACTCGTTTTTTTTATTTTCAACAGCGTAGCTGCTATTTATGCTTGTTCATCAACATTTTAGTCTAACAACGCTGAATCGATGCTTTTATTTTTTGAGCAGAACAACTAGATTCCCAATTTCTCCGCAAGGTGTTTTTTGTCTAAAAACAACTAAAATAGCCAAGATTATTATCTAGGAATAAGCATAAAACCAGCGCGTTTTAAAGCTTATTTCTTAAAATTGGATGCTACAACCAACTCTTTTGTTCCATGTGTCCAAGAATAAAAACCTTCACCAGATTTCACGCCTTTTTTACCAGCCATCACCATATTTACCAACAATGGACACGGCGCGTATTTTGGATTTCCAAATCCATCGTGAAGTACTTCCATAATTGCCAAACAAACATCCAAGCCGATAAAATCTGCTAATTGGAGCGGACCCATCGGATGCGCCATTCCAAGTTTCATTACCGTATCGATTTCTTCCACGCCAGCAACTCCTTCAAATAAGGTAATTATTGCTTCGTTGATCATTGGCATTAAAATTCTATTCGCAACAAATCCAGGATAATCGTTTACTTCAACCGGTACTTTATTTAATTTTCGGGAAGTTTCCATTACCAAATTGGTTACTTCATCCGATGTGGTATATCCGCGAATAATCTCAACTAGTTTCATCACCGGAACTGGGTTCATGAAATGCATGCCGATAACTTTGTCCGCACGCGTTGTAACTGCTGCAATTTTGGTAATCGAAATAGAAGATGTATTGGATGCAAGAATAACATGCGGCGCTGTTAATTTATCCAGATCAGCGAATATTTTTAATTTTAAATCCACATTTTCCGTCGCAGCTTCCACAACCAAATCCACATTTTTCACACCTTCCTCCATGGAAGTAAAGGTGGTAATGTTTGCCAACGTTGCTGCTTTATCTGCTTCTGAAATCGCTTCTTTCGCTACTTG
>JBEDAD010000171.1:0-2703 GCA_041177985.1 Bacteroidota bacterium
AGTTTCTGTTCGCAAACGATTCTCCCCTAAAGTTATTGTTTTATACCCATTTTGCAAAGCTAAATTCACTTCTTGTTCGGTGAAATCGCCTTCCGGACCAATCAAAACCGGGCAATTTACACGAGAAAAACCTGTTTCAATAGTTTGCTTTTCAGCTTCATAGCAGTGGGCAATCAAACCATTTGGATTTTTTTCAATGAATGCCTTGAAAGGAACAAGTGTAATTAATTTCGGTAAGAACAAGCGCTTGGATTGTTTCATGGCTGAAATTAGAATTTTTTCGAATCGCTCCTCTTTTATTTGCTTGCGTTCATTATTGGAACATAAAAGCAACGTTATTTCCGTAATACCAATTTCAGTAGCTTTTTCCAAAAACCATTCTAATCGGTCGTTGTTTTTTGTCGGTGCAATCGCAATGTGAATCGAGTAGGAGGGTGCGGCAACTTCGATTCGAGAAACGATTTCTACTACACACTTTTTTGGGTTTGCATCCGTTATTTTCGCTGTAAATTCAATTCCTGTTCCATTTAAAAGTAAGATTTCATTTCCTTCTTTTAAGCGAAGCACGCGACAAGCATGTTTGGATTCTTCTTCTGAAAGCGTATGAAATTCCTCTGTGGAGGATATGGTTGGGTCGTAGAATAAATGCATCAGTATAATAATCGGTAAACCATTTCTTTCATTAAATCGCTTTGTGAAAACGCACCGGTATTACCAACACCTTTCGATTTTAGATCGTATTCGTGCAACACGGCAATGTTAATCGCGATTTTTTTCGGATTGTAAATTTTTGTTGCTTGGATTAAATTGGAAGCCACAAACGGGTGAATTTTCAAGGCCGCAGCAACCGCATCCTTCGATTTGTTTGGCAGAAAATGTATGCGCATCAACTGGGTGTAAAACTTGAAAATAGTTGCAATAACTACAATAATGTCTGTTGCTTTGGTGTTGTGTTCAAAATAATGCACGATTTGAAAAACTTTCGGAACATCGCGAATGGCAAGCGCATTGGTTAATTCAAAAACATTGTAATCTTTGGAAACTCCAATATTTTCTTCAATATGAATATCGTTGATGGTGGTAGATTTCTCCAATAAAAGTGTGAGTTTTTCAACTTCTTTTACAATTCTTCCGATATCACTACCTAAAAATTCTGCCAGCAACATACTTGCTTTTGGCGTAATCCCAAATCCTTGGGTCCGGATATATTTTGTGATCCAGTCAACCAACTGGTATTCTTTGATTTTTTCTGATTTAAAAACAACGCCATTTTTTGCGGCAAATTTCATCAGCTTTTTGCGCGAGTCAAAAGTTTTGTATTTATAGTTTACAACGAAAATAGTGGTTTCGGAAGGCGCTTCAAAATAGGATTCTAGCTCATCTAACAGCTTAAAATCTTGCGCTTCTTTCAAAACTACCAATTTCCGGGCTGCCATCATTGGATAATTTTTTAGTTCCGACATCAAACTCAATGGTTCAACATCTTTCCCATAAACAATTACCTGGTTGAAATCGCGTTCGTGCTCTTCCAAGGCATTTTCTACTATTGCTCGGGTAATTTCATCAATAAAAAACGGTTCTTCGCCATGTAGAAAATAAATTTTCTCTAGCTTTTTGGCATTGATATCTTTTAGGATGAGTGCGTGATCCATGAATTAATTGCGCTAAATTAGTTGTGTTTTTCCCAGATTTGAACGAGCTCAACCAAGGTGTCAACCGAACGCTGCATGTCTTGAATGGAAACATATTCGTGCTTCGAATGAATCGCCATTTCTCCCGTAAAAATATTTGGACAAGGTAAACCCATAAAGGATAAACGCGATCCATCTGTTCCTCCGCGAATAATAGTAGGTTTTGCGACAATTCCAGCTTTTTCCATTGCTTGAATGGCATAATCGGCAACGAATGGAACGGAGCGCAAAACTTCTTTCATGTTTCGGTATTGTTCGGTGACTTCAAATTCATATACTGCACCATTGTATTGTTCCATGACCATTTTTAGAATCGACTCCAAGCGGTTTTCAAATTCCATCAAATTTTCGGTAATATGGTCGCGAATAATAAATGTGATCGTTGCTTTTTCCAATCCGCCTTCAATCGACATTGGGTGCACAAATCCTTCTCTATCTTGCGTAGTTTCCGGTGACCATTTATCTTTTGGCAACGCGGTAATAAATTCCGATGCAATTTTCACTGCATTTACCATTTTATTTTTTGCGTAGCCCGGATGTGCACTGATGCCATGGATTGTAACTTTCACCGCATCCGCAGAGAACGATTCGTCTTCAATTTCGCCGAGTTTTGCGCCATCCAGTGTATAGCCATAATCTGCGTTCAGTTTTTTCATATCCAAATGTTCCACTCCGCGACCAACTTCTTCGTCTGGTGTGAACAATATTCGGATAGGACCGTGAACGATTTGTGGATTGTTAACGATGTAATGCGCAAAATCCATGATTATCGCAATTCCAGCTTTATCATCCGCGCCAAGAAGCGTTAAACCACTAGCAGTGATAATATCATCACCAATTTTTTCTGTAAGATAAACATGTTTTTCTGTCGTAATAACTTGATTTTTATCATCCGGCAAAACGATTGGTTCTCCCGAATAATTGCGGTGAATTAGCGGTTTTACGTCCGTTCCACTGCAATCTGGCGCTGTATCCATGTGGGAACAAAAGCAAATTGTCGGCAAATCTTTCG
>JBEDAD010000172.1:0-15700 GCA_041177985.1 Bacteroidota bacterium
AGAGCAAAAAAGAAAAAACTATTCACCAAGCCGTTTACTAACAAACGAGTTGCAAAATGGTGATCACTCATACTCGTGAAAATACCTATCGCTGTAAACAAAAGTCCAACTCCCATCAGAGCAGTTGTTACAGTTTTTGCTTTTTTTGATATAGAGAATTCCATATAACTATTATTCAAATTATTTATTTCTTTACTAATGTGTCTGAAGTCTGCAAAGCTACTACTGCCGCTCCGGATGCATCAAACTTACCATATTCCGCATTTTGGAACTTGCGAACGTAGTGCACTAATGTCCAAATTTCTTTTTTATTAAGTTGTGATGAATGAGAACCCATTGCACCTTTACCGTAGTAAATAGAATAGAACATTTGTCCATCAGACAAAGCAGCTCGGTCTGTGTAATTAGGAACACCGGCATAAGCTCCACTGAGTACCATTGGTCCATTTCCATCTCCTTTTTCGGAGTGACAGTGTTGGCACATTGCAGTGTACAACTCTTTTCCTTGTTTAAATACGGATTCGACGTTTTCGGCTGTCAGCTTTATTGGATTTTTATCCGCGATTGCTAAAGCATATTCATCCACCATGGATAAATTAGCACCATACAAACCATGGGTTTCACGAAAAGCTACATTTGCCTTTCTGAAATATGGTAACATAAGATTTACTGTTGTGGAGTCCGTTCCAAAATAAGGTACGGTTCCCATAGGTGGAACCAATGCTGAAATTTTCATTTTCATATCCTTATTCTCTCTTCCTCTTACTTCTCCATAATCAACGTATGGTTCAATAGCAGGAGAGCGATACATGTCTGGCATATATTCCAAACCTGAACTGTCAGCATCAGCAGTGCACGATCCCAATAATATTGTAGTAATCGAAATTACTGCCAAACTTGCTAGTGCCTTAAATTTAATTTTCATCTGTCTCTTCTATTTATTATGTCAGACGTAGTACTGCAAAACAGTACTTCATGGCAAACTATTTTAATTCTTTTTGATCCAATTCTATTATTCCAGTTTCCTTTAACATGGTTTCAAGCTCTGCAGCATCAAACTTTGTGTTTTCAGAAAGTCTTATCTCCATCACGAATTTATCATCCGTTGTGCGAGGATCAGGATTTTGTGCTGGAAGACCTGGTAACGTTTTGTTTCGCAACAAATAGGTAATTGCCATTCCGTGTGCAGCACAAAGCACTGTAAATTCGAAAGTAATCGGAACAAATGCCAACATATTATCCAAATAAGAACCATTTGGCTTTCCACCAATATTCATTGGCCAATCCGTAATCATGAAAAAACGCATTCCATAAGTTGCCAACACTGTTCCGGTAAGACCATAAATAAAGGCCATGATACCTAAACGTGTATTCTTTATTCCAATTATTGGATCAATTCCGTGAATTGGAAAAGGAGAAAATACTTCTGAGATTTTAACTCCTTTTGCGACCAATTTCTTTGCACCATCTTTTAGCACATCGTCATCGTCGTACATTGCATAAATAACTGTCTCTGCCATGTCCTTACTATTAATGGTTTGAATGACTATCGTTAGTATGATTATCTGGTGCGTTTTTATACGATTCTCCAGATGATTTCAAAATTGTTTTTACTTCATTCAAAGCTAAAACTGGGAAATACCTTGCAAATAAAAGGAAGAACACAAAAAACAATCCTATAGTTCCAATATATACACCCAAATCTATATGACTTGGATAATGCATACTCCAAGCAGATGGCAAGTAATCTCTGTGTATAGAAGTTACGATAATTACATAACGCTCAAACCACATTCCAATATTTACAACTATTGAAATAATAAATGTAAAGAGTAAACTTCTTCTTAAAGGTCTGAACCACATAAGTTGTGGCGAAATAACGTTACATGTCATCATTGCCCAATATGCCCACCAGTAAGGTCCGGTTGCTCGATTGATAAATGCATACGCTTCGTATTCCACACCAGAATACCATGAAATAAACAATTCTGTAATATATGCTGTTCCAACAATAGAACCCGTTACCATAATTACAATGTTCATGTACTCCACGTGACGTGTGTGAATGTACGCTTCTAAACCCATTGCTTTGCGCATGATCAACATAAGCGTTTGAACCATTGCAAATCCGGAGAATACTGCTCCTGCTACGAAATATGGAGGGAAAATTGTTGTATGCCAACCTGGTATTACCGAAGTAGCAAAGTCAAAGGATACAATGGAGTGAACAGAGAATACAAGTGGTGTTGCTAATCCTGCTAAAACCAATGAAACCAATTCAAAACGATTCCATTGCTTTGCTCTACCCGACCAGCCAAAGGCTAGTATAGAATACATTTTCTTTGAAACAGGTTTTTTTGCTCTATCTCGGATTGTAGCAAAATCTGGTATAAGACCGATGTACCAGAAAACCAAACCGACAGAAAGATACGTCGAAATTGCAAAAACGTCCCATAATAACGGTGAGTTGAAATTCACCCACAATGAACCAAATTGATTTGGCAATGGAAGTGTCCAATAACCAACCCATAAACGACCCATGTGAATCAATGGAAACAAACCAGCCATAAACACGGCAAAAATGGTCATCGCCTCAGCAGATCTGTTAATTGCCATTCTCCACTTTTGACGGAATAAGAGTAGTACAGCAGAAATCAACGTTCCAGCGTGTCCAATTCCTACCCACCAAACGAAATTAGTGATATCCCAAGCCCATCCAATGGTTTTGTTCAATCCCCAGACTCCGATTCCAGTTCCCAAGAGATAAAGAATACATCCTACTCCGTATAATCCAATAACTAAAGCTATTCCAAATAGAATATACCATGTTTTTGGTGCTTTGTCCTCAATCGGTCTGCACACATCTTCTGTGATGTCGTGATAGGTCTTGTGACCTAAGATGAGGGGTTCTCTAATTGCTGCTTCCTTGTGCATTACAACAGGTTTTTCAATTAATGATGACTTTTCTTATCTCCATGATTTGCTTTTTCTTCTCCATGGTGCGCAACTTTGGCAGCCTGAATTTTAGATAACAAATCATTTTTCTCGTTACGTACTTTCACTTTAAACCAAACATTCGGTTTAACACCCACTTCTTCCAAAGCTTGGTAAGCACGTTTATTTTCTGAACTTGATCGTATTTTCGATGTTGTATCGTTCCAGTCACCTACAATAATTGCATTTGTTGGACATGCATCTGAACAAGCAGTAACGTAATCTCCATCAGCGACAGGACGACCCTCTTTTTTCGCTTCTAGTTTTCCAGCTTGAATTCGTTGCACACAGAAAGAACATTTCTCCATAACCCCACGTGTTCGAACGGTAACATCTGGGTTTAAAACCATACGTCCTAAATCATCCTGAGCAGGATTCACTTCCGTGAATTTTTTGTAGGATGGGTAATTAAACCAGTTGAAACGTCTTACTTTATATGGACAGTTATTTGCGCAATATCTCGTTCCAATGCAACGATTGTATGCCATTTGGTTTAAACCTTCGTTACTATGCATCGTTGCAGCAACTGGGCAAACTGTTTCACATGGCGCATGGTTACAATGGTGACACATCATCGGCATGTGGATCACTTTTGGATTCAAAGATGCAATTTCAGCATCAGAGAAACTAAAAGTTTCTTTATCTTTTCTTTGTCCAGGCGTAGCTTCTTCATCGGATGCAAAATAACGGTCAATTCTTAACCAGTGCATTTCACGACCTCTTCTAACTTCATCTTTACCAACAACAGGAACATTATTTTCAGATTGACAAGCAATCAAACAAGATCCACATCCAATACAAGATGATAAATCTACTGTCATTCCCCAACGGTGACCAATATTTTCTACTGGATGTGCGTCCCACAAGTCAAACTCTGCCATCGGCGCTTTAACGTGGTTTCCATCCTTATCCAATTTCGAAAGCATCCAAGTTGGATTATAAGCTTCCTTATCTTCGTTGTTAAAAGTATCTAGTGTTGTTTCTCTTACAATTGAATTACGTGCCATCACCGTATGGTGAATTTGTGTTGCAGCAATCAAATATGCGCCTTCTTCTTTCGTGATTGTCCCAGCAGCTGTATAGGAAAGCGTTCCATTTTCTTGTTGAACAAATGAAAACACATTTTTACCAATTGGAGCAGGATTTCCATTTTCTAATGTTACATTTCCTCCGTATTCTTTCGTTTGGAAAGCAGCTTTACCAATTTTCTCACCATTAGCGCCTCTACCATAACCCAAAGCGATACCAATCGTTTTTTCAGCTTGTCCTGGCAATGGATAAACAGGAAGTGTAACGGATTTGTTACCAACTTTAACAGTTGCAAGATTTAACCCATTTTCTTGGTCGTATGAAGTTGCATAACCAGCAGCTTTCATTTCAACAGGATTCATGGTAATATAGTTGTCCCAAGTAACTTTAGTCATTGGATCTGGCAACTCTTGTAACCAAGGATTATTTGCTTGCATTCCAATGCCGATTCCTGCTTTTTGGTAAAGAACAACCTCAAGTGCGGAAGATTTTGGCATTTGCGAAGACAAACCACTCATCGCTCCCTCATTAAAGGAAAGCGTTCTTACCATTGCTGGAGAAGGAATATCTATACAGCTATTATGAATTGCCATATTCCAATAGGTATGGAAATCCAAATATTTAGTTTGATTAGGGAAACCTGTTGTTTCCCACAATTTAGAAATGTAATCGTATGCTACTTTTGAATCTTTTCCTCCACGCGCTGCTTTTCCTGCCCAAACCAACATAGATTCCAATGCGGAAGCGGTATTGAATAGCGGACGAATAGAAGGCTGTGCAAGAGCTAAATGCCCGTTTATTGGATTGAAATCATTCCAACTTTCTAGAGCATGGTGATCTGGACAAACAAAATTACATTTTGAAGCAGTTTCATCTGCATGGGATGAAAGCGCTATTGTCGTACCTGTTTTTGAAAGAGCCTCTCCAAATTCTTCACCATTTTCCAAAGTATAAACTGGGTTTACACCATAAAAAATAATAGCGGTATCTTTCGTTTTTCCGGCAATCACTTCTTTCACCAACTTATTCATTTTAGCGTCTTCCGACTTGAATAGGTTAATGCTATTGGTAAGATCTAAAGTAGTTGAATATGCGCCTAAAACACTATTCAATTTATTTGTAAGAATTTGGATTGCCTTGTTATTTGAACCACAAACTACAATCGATTCCTTTTTTGATGCTTTCAACGATTTGATAGCTACATCAGCAATTGCTTTAACTTCTTTCGATAAATCAGTTGAAACACCTGTAGAAACACCAAATCCTTTTAAGATGTACGCAAGTACATTTCCTTGCTCCGAAGGCTTAATCATTCCACGGTAATCTGCGTTTGATCCCGTTAAAGATAATACAGATTCAAAATGAATGTGCTTAGACATCCAATCTCCTTCAGGATTTCTTGTTAGACCATATTGCGGAGCAAACTGCGTTGGCATCAACCAAGAACTCAAGAAATCAGCTCCTACACTAACAATCGTTTTCGCTTTTGAGAAATCGTATGCTGGGATACTGTTGATTCCAAAAGTTGCTTCATTCGCTAAACGGATACCAGCATAAGAAACAGCATCGTATTGAATGTGCTCGAATTTACTCGCTTTATCCGTACCAACTAATGAAGCCGATAATTCAGCAATTGCAGCTGTTACAGAAGGACTAATAATCGTATTGGATACCAAAACAACACGCTTAGCATTTTTCAGAGCAGATTTAACTGAACCATCAATAGCCGACCATGATTTATTTTCACCTTTAGAAGTTGGTTCCTGCAAACGAGCAGAATCATACAATCCTAAAACAGATGCAATAATTTGAGGGTTTGAACCTCCATTTGTGATACCAAAATCTTTATTACCTTTAATATAGATTGGTCTACCTTCTCTTGTTTTAACAAGAATACTTGCATAAGAAACACCGTCGTAGTAAGTTGAAGCATACCATGTTGGCATACCTGGCGTTACATTTTCGGGCTTATTTACGTATGGTATTGCTTTGGTAACAGGAGCTTCACACGCCGCAACAGTTGCAGCAGCTACACTAAATCCTAGAAACTTTAAAAAATCACGACGAGCAGTCGATGTTTCTTTCAAATTTTCATCCCCTAAGAATTCTTCAACAGAACTTTCGGTCGGAAATTCCTGCTCTTTCGATTTAAGGAATTCTGGTGTCTCTCTTAATTCGTCAAGACCTTTCCAATATTTTCTTGTCATTCCCATGCTTATTTGAACTTCTTCAGTTAGTTAAAATTAATAGTGACATTTAGCACATTCCCAACCACCTAATTCACTAACAGTAACTTTACCATCTTGTAAGTATTTACCGTAAAGCGTTTTATCGTTATTCAATAATCGCTTGTGAATTTCAGCGTAATAACCATCTTTCTTCGTGTCGGTAATGGCACCGGTAGAAATTTCTTTCGCTCCGTGACATTCAATACACCAACCCATGGTCATTGTAGGCTTCGTTAAAGGAATATTTCCTTCCACTTTATTTAATTCTGCTGTTGTTAGTACTTTTGCCGTTTCAACCATTTTTGTCATATCACCATGACATTGCTTGCAATCTACTCCTCCAACAACAACATGCTGTGAATGGTTAAAATATACGTGATCTGGCAAGACATGCACTTTATTCCAAATAATTGGTTTTGTTTTTCCAGTGTATTTTCCTGCTCCCTCTGGATTCCAACCTGCGGCATCATAAATCTTAGCAATTTGTTCTTGCTGCGCTGGCGTTCTACCATTTACTTGCTTGTGACAGTTCATACAAATATTAACCGTTGGCAAACCTGCAGATTTCGATTTAGTCACTGAGTTGTGACAATATTTACAATCAATTCCATTTGTTCCAGCGTGAATAGCGTGTGGAAATGCGATTGGTTGGGATGGTTGGTATTCTTCTACAACACCGATACTGTAGAGACCAAGGAATAACGTCACGATAAGACTTATTACAACAACCAATGCACTAACACCAACATACGTTTTATACTTCCATGCCCATGCTTTCAATTCTTCCGCATACGTTAGATTGTCATTGGAATCGTTTCCTGCGTTTTCATCCGAAACAAATTTCAATTGTCTTCGAACACCTCCAATTGCAAGGATAACAGTAAAGAAAATAACCCCTAAAATTATCCAAATCCAACTAGTCGAAGAATCCTCTGTTTCACCTTCTACAGGCGTCATTCCGTCTGCTGGAGCTGAGCCATCTGCGGGAACAGCACCTGGTTCTGGTTGAGAATCCACCCAATCCAAGATGGAATTGATTTCTTCTTTTTTCAACTCTGGGAAAGCACTCATTGCTGTTGGCGACCAAGTAGACACAGTTTGTGCATATGGATCACTTGCAGCTGCAGTTTGCCAATTATTTACCCATTGGTAAATGGAGCCTTCTTTCGCTCCTCCATCCGTCCATTTCTGGCGAACTTGAAACAATTTGGGTCCTGTTCCATTTTTATGGGGCTGGTGACAACTGGCACATTTCGCTTTGAAAAGCGCATCACCCTGAGCATACGTTGTGGTAGTTCCCGCAACAAACACAATGGTAAGCGCGCTAAAACACCAATTTCTAAATTTTCTAAACATCTGACTACTAGATATTTTCATGTAAAAAACTGTAAGTCTACTGCCAAAAAAACACTGTTTGACGGAGGCAAATTTAGGAGAATCACTCTATTTACTGACAGTTTTATGACATTTTTAATCGGTTTTGCCCTAATTTAAATTCATTCTTAATAAGCGTAAATCCATAATGACTGATTTGTACTTATTTACCCTATTTTTGATTGGCGAAAAGGAAATCTATTTACCCAATAGACTATTTAAAAATTAGTGCCTTTTATGCTGAAAGAAGTTGCTTATATTTGTATAAAAATAGTTCAGTATGAAAAATTTTAGTGTTGTATTTATCAGTTTCTTTTTTGGCATTCATTCCTTTTCACAAAATGGCTCTATTGAAATAATTAAAGATGTCAGAATTGATGGTTTGATTAGAAAACAAGGCTTGGCTGTTCCTCCGGCAACTTCACCTCAACTTCCAGGCTATAGGGTTCAACTCTTTTTTGATTCAGATAGAAAGGAAGTGGATGCTGCAAGAAGTAAATTCGTAAGTTCCTTTCCAAAAGTAGATTCTTATGTAATTTACAATGCTCCAAACTACATATTAAAAGTTGGCGATTTCAGAACTCTTTTAGAAGCGGAGAAGGTAAAAGGAAATTTAACAAAGGATTTTCCGACTTGTTTTATCGTGAAGGAAATGATCAATTTACCACGGATAGATCAAGAGTGATTCACAATCGATTTTCCAGCAGAGTAACCACTGGCAACGCAGGCTTGAATTAAATAGCCACCCGTAGGAGCGTCCCAATCCAACATTTCACCAACGCAATAGACATTTGAAACATTTAGTAATTCGAAAGTTGGAAGAACACTATCAAATGAAACACCACCAATAGTAGAGATAACCTCATCTATGGGCTGAAAAGTGGCAAATGGGATTTTCAATTTTTTAATACTTTTCGCTAAGTTTTCTGGATTTTTGAAAAGCTCTTTCTCTAAAACATGTTTTAAAAATGCAATGGATGTTTTGGATAATTTCAGTTTGCGCAATCCTTCTGTATTATTTTTAGCCTGAATAATTGTTTTGTTAATTTTGGCAATGTCGACAGTTGGTTTAAAATCTATAAAAACAGCAGTTCCCATTCTAAATTCTTTGTTCAAAGCATAAATTGGAGCGCCTTCTAATCCTGTTTTTGTAATTGTAATATCGCCCAAGCGTTCATAAGTGCTAGAAAAAATCTTGCAATTCTTAATGTACTGACCTTCTAGCGGCTTCAAATCAAAACCACTTTGAAACACAACACCACTATTACTCGATTGAAAGGAATTACAGCTAATATTTTTTTGACGGAACAAGTCTAACCAATCTCCGTTTGATCCAGTTTTTGTCCATGATGCACCGCCTAGAGCAAAAATTATTTTCTAAATGAAAGGGTTTTCTTTTCGTCACGGTATTCCATTTTCAATTGCCCTGAGGAAAAATCCACCAATTTATGCTCATACTGAAAATGTACATCAAATTTTTCGAGATACTCCAACCATTTCGAAAGAACTACAATCGGTTTGACTCCCTTAATTGGGAACACTTTTCCTGAAGATCCAGCGTAGGTTTCCACGCCAATTTTCCCGAGAAAAGACCGAAAATTAGCATTTGTGAAATTCGAAACTGCATCTTTTATTTGTTGTTCGTCAAATTTCTCAATAAACGAAGAAATTGAATCTGAATTGGTTAGGTTAAAACCACCATGCCCAGCAACTAGAAATTTCCGTGCTGGCGCTTTTTTATGGTCAAAAAAAGTTACGTTCCACCCATTTTCAGCCAATACCGTTCCGGCCATCAAACCAGAAGGTCCAGTGCCAATAATTGCAACCGACTTATTTTTCATTGCTCAAAATTAACATTACTTTTTCTTGTGGCGCTCATATTGGTATATTTGCAGTATGGATAAACGATTTGGGAAAAAATATAAACTGTGTAATGAAAAACAAATAGAACTTGTTTTTGCCGCAAAAAACAGTGTTAAATCCTATCCCTTTGTAATTCATTTTGCTGATTTACAGACGCAAACAGATGTTCCATTTCAGATTACAATTTCAGCACCTAAGCGCAATTTCAAAAAAGCTCATGAGCGAAACAGAATAAAACGTATACTGCGTGAAGCAATTCGAGAGAATAAATTAATTTTAGAAACGTTTTTAATGGAAAATGAAAGAAAATTGGCGCTATTTATGATTTATACAGCCAAAGAAGAACTTTCATTTGATGTTTTACAAAAAAAAATGAAAAGCGTATTGAATCAACTTATAATTGAAATTTCCAATGATAAAAAATAACATTTTCACTTCCTTCGGCTCTTACGCCAAATTAATCACTTTAGGAATCGCTTTCCTTCTGAATACAAGTCTAAAAGCCCAGTCCAACGGTTTCGAGGTACTTAAAAATCTTGAACTAATGGATCAAATATACCAGCACTTGGAAATGTATT
The DNA here is from genome assembly GCA_041177985.1 of Bacteroidota bacterium. Taxonomy (GTDB): domain Bacteria; phylum Bacteroidota; class Bacteroidia; order Flavobacteriales_D; family Crocinitomicaceae; genus M0103. The sequence continues at coordinate 10,067 of JBEDAD010000172.1, forward strand.
ATGTGGATGAACCACAAACTGGGAAGCTCGGAAAAACGGGCATTGATGCCATGTTGAAAGAATTGGATCCATATACTGTTTATTACCACGAATCAAACATTGAAGATTACAGATTAATGACAACTGGTCAATACGGTGGAATTGGGGCTTTGATTCGCAAAATGGACGAATACACATTTATTGCTGAACCTTATGAAGGAAATCCTGCAGAAAAGGCAGGTTTAAAAGCTGGAGATAAAATTTTATCTATTGATGGAAAAACCATGGTTGGTTTGCCGTCAGATGAAGTATCGAATGCTTTGAAAGGGCCAAAAGGAACGACAATACAAATTGAAGTGGAACGAGAAAAGGAAGGAAAGAAAAAAATTGCGGTGACCCGCGATGAAATAAAATTACCAGATGTTCCTTATTCCGGTATGCTCAACGAAACAGTTGGGTATATAAAATTAAACAGCTTCACCAATACCGCTGCAGCGGATGTTAAAACTGCTTTTTTAGCGTTAAAAGAAACGGGAATGAAAGGCTTGGTTTTGGATTTGCGTGGAAACGGTGGCGGATTGCTCATTGAGGCGGTAAAAATTGTCAACTTCTTCGTAAAAAAAGACCAACTTATTGTGACAACAAAAGGACGCGTTGCAGAAGAAAATCGCCTGTATAAAACAATGGAGAATCCCTTGGATTTAGAAATTCCTTTGACCATATTAATGGATGAAGGATCTGCTTCCGCAAGTGAAATTGTTGCAGGAAGTATTCAAGATTTGGATCGAGGAGTTATTATTGGAACAACATCTTATGGGAAAGGACTCGTGCAGCGCACATACGATTTAAAATATGGATCAAAAGTAAAACTGACAATTGCAAAATACTATACCCCTTCTGGAAGATGTGTGCAACGTTTAGAATATTACGACAAGGAAGAGGGCTCAAAAGCAACGGCAATTCCAGACTCTTTGCTAAAAGTATTTAAAACTAAAAATGGTCGCGATGTCATTGATGGACGAGGAATTGAGCCCGACATTGACATTACAAAAGAAGAGTATAGCAGATTGACATCCACTATTTTCGCCAATAACCTTGTATTTAACTATGCTACAAAATATTATGCATCCCATCCTACAATCGCCGATGCTGGAAAGTTTTCTTTGACAGATGAAGAATATTCAGCCTTCAAAGCATATGTCTTGAAAGAAGATTTTACATATTCTACAGCCTCTGAAGAAATACTAAAAAAAATGAAGGAAATTGCTGAAAAAGAAGGCTTTTATGAAGACACAAAAGAAGAATATGGTGCGTTAATGTCTAAAGTTGTCCCTTCTAAAGAGCGCGATTTAGAGAAATTCAAAAATGAAATTAAAATTTTACTGGAAAACGAAATTGTTTCCCGCTATTTTTTCCAAAAAGGAAGGGCAATTGATTCTTTTAGAAACGATGACTCCATTGAGAAATCTCTCGAAACTTTAGCAAATAAATCTGCCTACAATACTATTTTAAAAAATTAGGCGTTTTATCAAAAATTCAAATTTAACGGCGACATGTTGAACCGAATTTTCGGTAAAAAATTTCACGATTATTTCCATCTTTTTGGAATAAGCGCATTTAGTATCGGTTTACCATCGAGTAAAATTATATTGTCCATTGCTACTATGCTGATTTTATTGAACCTTCTACTCGAAGGTGACTATAGAAAATACTGGCAGAATATTCGAAATAATCGGCTTTTTTTAATTCTGGCTGCATATTTTATCTTGCACCTTGTTGGTCTTTTATGGACAGAAAATTTCGTTTATGCATTTCAAGATTTACGGATTAAGCTAACCATTTTTTTAATTCCATTGGCAATTGTTTCGAAACCATTGGAATCAGAAAAACACCTTCGGAATATTTTGTTTTTATTTTGTGCGGCGCTCGTTGTGACTTCCCTTGTGAACTTTGCAGCTTACCAACATTGGTTTGGGACTAAAAACTATTCGGATATCCGAGCATTATCTTTATTTGGTTCCCACATACGTTATGGAATACTAATTGCGATGGGAGCTGCAATTTCCTTATTTTATCTCTGGAAATTGGAAAGCGCAAAAAAATGGTTTTTAATCCCCGTTTTAATGTGGTTTTGCTTTTACACCTATTATAGTCAAATTATCTCTGGCTTGTTGGCGCTTGTTTTAATTCTCTTCACTTTCCTTCTTTTTGTTGGATTCAAAAAATCAAAACGACTTGGTTATTCAATCGTTGTGTTGTTATTTCTGTTATTAGCACTGCCTAGTGTTTATCTTTTCTTGCGCCTTTCGGAGCAAACAAAAATAGATGTGTCTAAATTAGAATCTGTTACTCCTTTTGGAAATCCATACACGCACACTGCGCATCCAAACACGTATGTTAACGGAACGCCAATTTTCACCTATTTATGTGAAGAAGAATTAAAAAAATCCTGGAACAATTGTTCTTCCTTAAACTACGACAGTTTAGACAATCGAAAACAACCATTGCGCATTACATTGATCCGATATATGACAACCAAAGGACTTCGGAAAGATAGAAACGATTTTCAGAAATTATCAGGCAAAGATATTCGGTTTATAGAAGATGGTATTGCGAGTATTCAGGAGACAAAAACTGGATTTCCTGCACGATTCGAAGGAATTAAATTCCAACTTAATAATGCAATGGATCCCAATGGACATTCACTCCTACAGCGATTGGAATTTTGGAAAACTGGTTGGACTATCATTAAAGAAAACTGGGCAATTGGCGTTGGTACTGGTGATGTTCAGGATGCCTTTGATCAACAATACACCATCGAAAAATCCGCTTTGCTTCCTACCAACAGACTAAGAGCGCACAATGCATACCTAACCAATTGGATTTCATTTGGAATACTTGGATTACTTTTATTCATTTGGATGAATGTAGCATTCTTCATAGAAAATTATAAGAAACAAAACATTTTACCGCTACTATTTTGCATCGTTGCTATAACAACCTTTTTCATAGAAGACACCTTGGAAACACAAATGGGGGCAGCCTTTTTTGCCTTTTTCTACGCTTTATTTTTGCCTAAAAAAGCGTTTCTCCATTAGAATTAATTGGGCTGAATTTCTTTGTTTTTCTTGAAGATACTACCAACTTCTTTACCGATTTTTTGAATAGCTTCAACACTTTTCACAATTGGTGTTGCATCGATATCTTCATAACCACCATAAAGATTCTCCACCTGACTTTGCGATGGATAAATCAAAATCGTATCATTCTCCGGGAATCCCTTCTCAATCTTCCCTGAAAATGCTTCAATTCCACTGACATAGGAAACCGCACCATTTCTAGCAGAACAAAATACTACTAATTCATTACCAGAGTTTTGAGTGCGAAAAAGGAAAAGATCTTCCAATTCTTCAATTTCCGTCAAAGTTGTTTTATGAGAAATTTTGTTTGCGCTGGCAATTCTATTCCACTTTTCAAATGTAAAGGAACTAGCAAATAAATCTATTCCTATTTTTAATTCATTTGATAGACGCAAAACCCGTTCTACCCATAGTGGAAAACTCGCCTCCAATTCTGCCAATTTTGGACAAACCACAAAAATTTTGGAATACATAATCATAGGCTTGTCGAATTGACAAAAGAAAATTGTTTTATCGCACACGTCTAATAAATGGTCTCGATCGTCCCCAACAATTCGTTTCAATAAATTTATTTTTCGACTATCGTTGATCACAACAATATCCGCTACCAATTCTTTTGAAACCCTAGCTATTCCCGAGGAAAGATTATGATCTATCGTAGCAATAGCATTTACTTTGGAATCGGCCCCTGAAAAATGCTTAACAATATCCTCCAATGCCCTTCTTGAACTTCGAATTAAACGCTCAGCGACCTCGTTATCTGGAACCACACTAACTACCGATATCGGATTAATCACTTTTCTATCCGTGATAAGCATTGAAAAATCCAACAGGTTCTCGTTGCCCTTGAATTCATTGATCGCCAGCAGAAGATGTTGGTTTCTCAACTTGGTTTCATTTCCTTCGTCGACACCTTTTTCCGCAATTTCAAGTAGTAGGCGTTTCCCTGCATTTTCAGTCACAAACGAAGCAGTCATGCAGGTTATTAAAATCAGTAAAATAGTACCATTTACAATTTTAATATCTAAAATATTATTTTCATATCCAACCATAATTACAGCCAAAGTTGCCGCTGCATGCGCAGTACTCAATCCGAAAATAACTTGGCGTTCGGCGCTGCTCATTCTAAAAATCCATTGCGTTATTAATGCAGCAAACCATTTACTGAAAATAGCAAAAGAGGTTAGAACCGCCGCGATGATTAAAGACCATGTTCCATCAAAAAGAACTTTGTAGTCAACCACCATTCCAACGAAAATCAAAAAGAAAGGAATAAATAGCGAATTGCCAATAAACTCAACACGGTTCATCAGTGTAGAGCTTTGTGGAATCAGACGATTCAAAACCAATCCTGCGACAAACGCCCCAATAATATGCTCTACCCCTGCTACCTCCGCCAAAAATGCTGCAAAAAAGACAATGGATAAAACAAAAATATATTGCGAATTTTTTTCACTTTCCAATTTACTGAAAAACCACTTTGCAATGCGCGGAATTATAAAAAACATTATCAATGAGAAGATGGTTAAAGACGTTATCAACCGAATCCAAAATCCACCATCCAAATTGCCGTTTGCGGAACTGGAAATAACCGCCAAAATTATCAGGACAGCAGTATCCGTTAATATTGTCCCGCCAATTGTTATTGCAACAGCAGCGTTTTTAGACAAACCAAACTTACTGATTATGGGATAAGCGACCAACGTGTGGGTAGCAAACATACTAGCTGTCAATAAACTAGCAGTGAAATCCAATTTCAAGATGTAGAAGCATATCGGGAAACCAAGTGTTATTGGAACGAAAAAAGTAAGTAATCCAAAAACCAAACTTTTACGAATATGCTTCCGGAATTCATTCATGTCTAATTCCAAACCAGCCATAAACATAATGTATAAAAGTCCGATTGTTGAAAATAGCTTAATCGAACCCTCAGATTCCATCGCTTTAACTCCAATCAACCCCAATCCATGCGGACCAATAATTACTCCTGAAATAATTAAACCTATAATCGCTGGGATTTTAATTTTTCTTAATAAAATAGGAGACAGTAAGATGATAAATAGCAACAAGGAAAAAACCAAAACTGGGTTTTTAAGCGGGAGGTGAAACTCCTCTAATAAATGTGCAAAAAAATAGTTCATCCCACGCGGAGTTTAATTAAGAATCAAAGTTAATTCTTTCACTGATTAATTTCTTAATACTAAGGAAAAACTTAAAACAAATGTTTTCGTTTATCTTTACAACAAAAAATAAAAAATGCGCTTTGAATTAACCAAAGATTTTCTTGAAATACTTCGTGAAAAAATCACGGAACAAGATGTTTTGTGGATTAAAGAGCACATTTTAGAACTTCACTTTGCCGACATCGCTGAGATCTTGGACAAATTGAGCAATAATGAAGCAAAATACATTTACTTTCAGCTAGAGGAAGATACCCAGGCGGATGTTTTGATGGAATTGGAAGAAGATGTACGGGATCGTTTTCTTGCTTCGCTTTCCTCCAAAGAAATTGCAG
>JBEDAD010000173.1:0-9818 GCA_041177985.1 Bacteroidota bacterium
ATGAAAATTTGTTTTTTTGCCGATAGTGAAAGTATACACACTGCAAGATGGTGCGAACATTTCCATTCCTTGGGACATGAAGTTCACTTAATAAGTTTCAAAACACTGATTTTACCGAATATTCAGAACCATACCGTTAATTTAGAGAAAATAAATGTCGCTGGTGGAAATTGGAAAGTTCTCTTAAAGTTTAGAACGGTAAGAAATATAGTAAAAGATATTTCTCCAGATATTTTTCACTCACTTTATGCAACAAGCTACGGTATTACAGGTTCTTTGGTCGGTTTTCATCCTTATATAATCACAGCGCTTGGTTCCGATATTCTACTTAGCCCGAAACAATCAAAAATCTATCGTTTCTTGCTTAAATTTGCTTTTTCGAAAACAGATTTAATAACCGTGATGTCGGATCAAATGAAAATGGAGACAGAGAAACTCGGTGTTTCCTCCGCTAAAATTATAACACTACCATTTGGTATAGATCCGAAAATGTTTAATGCGAAAAATCGAAAATTAGACAAGAATAAATTTGTGATTACGTCCACTCGAAATTTTGAAGAGGTGTATAATATTCCACATTTGATTAAAGCTGTAGCGAAAGCAAAGGAGAAAATACCTTCTATTCATTTGAATTTAATCGGCACAGGAACAGAGGAACGAACGTTGAAAGAATTGGTGAAACAATTGCATTTAGAAGAATGTGTTACCTTTTTCGGGAAAGTTCCACAATCCAAAATTGCCGAAGTTTTAAACCAGTCACATGTGTTTGTTTCCGTTTCCCTTTCAGATGGGAATAACATTTCGCTAAACGAAGCAATGGCTTGTGATACGCTTTGTATTGCAACTAATATCCCAGCAAATACCCAATGGATACAACACAATCAAAATGGTTTTTTAGTTGAAATAGATGCTGTTGATGCATTGGTAGATTATTTAGTTCTTGCTGCTGAAAAATATGATGAATTTCAACAATCGGCTCTACCAATCAACAGAAGGCTATTAGAAGAAAAAGGAATTTGGGCGAATAACATGAAACGGATGGAGGATATTTACGAAGAATTAATCTTGAAAAAATGAAGAAACGAGTCGCAATTATTGGAGCCGGTGGACATGGAAAAGTAATAGCCGATGCCGTTTTAAAATCGGGAGAGTATGAATTAGTTGGATTTGTTGATGCTAAAATACAACGAGGAACGGTTGTTTTTGGAACGTATTCAATTTTAGAATCTCAAGCCAACATTCACTTAATTTTACCGGAGATTGACTGTTTTATTATCGGAATTGGTGCGAACGAAATACGTAAAAAGGTGGTAGAATCTTTGCCGGAAAATTTAGAGTGGGCAACGGTTATTCATCCTTCAGCAAGTATTGCATCTGAAACGATAATTGGTAAAGGTTCCATAATTTTAGCAAATTCAGTAATCGGTATAGCGTCCGTTATTGGTGAATTTTCCATTGTTGATGCGGGTGTTGTTGTAGACCATGAATGTGAAATTGGCGCTTTCTGCCATCTTTCTATAGGAACTTGCGTAGGAAGCAACAGTAAAATCTCTACTCGTACAAAATCTGAAATTGGACAACTTTTCCAACCATTCTCAATACGATAATATGATTGAACGATTAAAACAAATCGCAGCCTTCCAATGGTATCACTTACTTTTGAGTTTGTTGATTTTTACGTTTTGTTTTGCACCTAATTCCATTGCACTCTTTGTTATTTTACTCTCTTTTTTTACAGCAGTACAAACTGTAAAAGGGAAAATGAAATTCAAGATGTCCACCGTTAGCATGGGTTTCTTGGTGTTTTTCTTAGCGTATGTTTTTGGAACTTTTTTCACAAACCATCTCGCTGATGCCTTGCACAGCCTAGAACGAAAAATGGTATTTGTTGCTTTTCCTATCCTTTTTTCCTTCCGATTTGATCGAAAATTAAATTTTCAGCCAATAGCAATTGGTTTAATCTTAGGCGTTTTAGTTTGTTCTTTTCTGGGTTTAATGCACAGTTATCGCATGTATGCTTTGCATGGGGATTTTAACAACAACTTTGGTTCTACGACGTTCTCCTATATTCACCATCCAACCTATTTGAGTGCGTTTTTACTTGTCGCATTCTTATTTGCTTTAGAAGGATATAAATTAAAATGGCGGTATTTCAACCTTCTCACGGTCGGAATTTTCTCCGTGTTTGTAAGTTTCATGCAGTTCTTCTGTTTTTCATTTGCGGGTTTGTTGTTTTTGTTTTTTGTACTTATTTTCTTGGTGTATAAATATATTTACCAACGTACTTCCCGCAGTATATTTTATCTTAGTTTGATTGCGCTTCCACTTTTTCCAGTGGTTGCATACAAAAGTAATCTGAATGTAAGAATTGTATTGAATGACACTTTAGCAGATGTGAAAGCATTTCTTATAAATCCTAAAAGTGTTTTGGAAAACCATACAAAACCCCTTACGGGTAACGTTGTGCGATTGATTCTTTGGACCGTGTCCGTTGAACAGGTTGCAGAACATCCTTTTGGCGTTGGAACTTCCAATTTGGATGATGCGATTGGAGCACGGTTGCGAAAATATGGACTGAACGATTTAGCCAGTCAAAATTACAATTCACATAATCAATATTTACAAATTGCAGTGGAGATAGGGGTGCTTGGATTGATGGTCTTTTTAGGTTTGTTAGGTGTGATTTTCGCTTATGCCATAAAATGGAAAGACACCCTACTTTTTCTGATTTGTGCAAATTTAGCGTTCAACTGTATTTTTGAATCCATGCTGCAAAGACAAAGTGGTATTGTATTTTATACCTTTGTTTTATTGTTGGTTTATATGTTGAATTTTGATAAAACTTTACGTAATTTTATTCAAAAATAGGTATGGTGCAATTTATTAAGGATAAAATACAAGAAATTGCTTTTACAGAAGTGAATAGTGACGATTTACTTTGGACAGACAAAATCTTGGATTCCATTACAATTGTAGAGTTAATTGTAGAGATTGAAGCTAATTACGATATAGAAATACCAATGAATGAGGTTGTAATAGAAAATTTCGAGACGGTTGATTTAATTGTAAAATATATTGAAAGTAAAATACCTTGAAAGTAAAACACGTTGAAAACTTTTTTTAAACAGCAAATTTTTCCTTTAGCAATAGCTTTGTTTTTGTGTGCTTTCTTGGTGAAGTTTTTTACTGTATACAAACTTTTTACCGTAAACCAACCTCCTCTTGTGGTAAGTGGAAAAAAGGCTTCTTTTAAAGGGTGCGATTTTAATTTTGATGCTGGAAAAGATGCCGAGCTGAATCTTGTTGGTTCACTTTCAGACAAAACAGGTGTTACAATTTTTGGATCATCCGAATTAAGTAATGAAACCGCATATATTCCTTATAATTTTTTAGCAGATTCTTTGGGTATTAGAGTAAATGCGTTTGGGCATGCTTTTCATCAATCCTATGCGATATATGCTGAATGTTTGGCAATGAGGGAAAATCTAAACAAGGCAAAGATTTGTATCATTCTAAGTCCTAGTTGGTTTGAAACTTCGGGAACAAATATTGAAGCTTTTTTGGAATTTGTGAGACCCAATTTTCTACGAAAAATAATTTGTGATACGTCCATTTCAAGGAAAGAAAAAGCAGGAATTGGAGAATATCTCTACATGAATCGCCAATTAATGGAAACATCCAACTCTAAAATTGATTATTTGGTGAATTGTTACAAATTTCAAAATGTACCTATTTTAAATAATTACATCTTTTCGAAGAACCAGGAATTTGGAAACATCAGCTATAAATTAATTAAAAATCAAAATTCAAGAAAAATTAAAACCAATGTAAATTGGAACAATAGTTTTGAAAAAGTTCAAAATGATTTTCTTAAACATGCAACATCGAACAAAATTTTCGTGGCAGACAGCTACTATAAGTTGAATTTTAATTCTGGTCATAAATCAGGCAGTTTTAGTACCATTGGCACAAATAGTCAGGAATTTAAAGATTTTTCTTTGCTATTGGATTTGTTAGAGAAAAACAATGCAGATGTTTCTATCGTAATTCAAAATTTAAATCCTTACCATTATTCTCATTTGGATCGATTTAATCCAACACTTAACAAAATAATATCGCTTTTAAATGAGAAAAATGTTCCATTTTTGAATATGTTTACGCCTAATAAGAAGGAATATATTCCAGGAACGTTAAATGATGTAATGCACACCGGAGATTTAGGGTGGTTGAAAATAAATAAATTCATTTTGGATACGTATTATGCTGAAAAATAAAATAGTGAATAACATTTTGATCTATTCGGCTTTATTAGTTGGGTATGTTTTTATCTATATATTGAATATTGAACACATTATTTATGGGGTTATAGAGGAAAAAGTGCGATTGAATGTTGAATTTGTATATCAACAATTTTAATTAATTGGATTAATAGTAAATACTAAATAGTGTAGATGGGAGAATCTTTTTTAACATTTGAAATTAATTCTGTTTTAGTGTCTTACTTGAATCTTCATAACACATTGCCATTTTCAAATGCGCAGTTTTTTATATTCCTTGCCTTAGCTGTTTTTACAGGGTTTGTTTTTAGAAAAAAATACCTAAACTCAGCTAACGCTTATTTGAATTTTTTAGCAATTGTCTCCATTTGTTATATTCTTTTGCTCTACACTAAACCTATTCATTTCATAAGTTTCGTATTTTATGGTTACTTTATTTTCTCCCAATTTTCCCAAAAAAGAAATTGGAAGGGTATAAAGATTGTATCGTTGTATATCCTGCCTTTATTTCTTATGAAATTGTTGAATGTTCTTCCTGAGTTTTCCTTAAATATCCATTCAGTTTTTCAAATCGCAGGGTTGTCTTATGCTTCATTTAAAATGTTGCAAATCCACTTTGACGAAGCTGCATCGAGTAAAATTTCATTTAAATCATACTTTGCTTTTTTAGCTTTTCCTCCAACATTGTTGATTGGACCAATTGATCGCTTCGATCGTTTTATGAAAAATATTGCTGTAGGATTTAGTGCGATTAATGCTGAAAACTTCAATAAAGGGTTTAATTTTTTAATCAAAGGTTTACTTTTTAAATATATTATAGCAGCAGCAATAAATCAGTTGATTATTAATCATTTAAACAGCGAAAACGGGTTTGTTTTTCATTTGAACTACATGTATTCCTATTTGTTCTATTTGTTTTTTGATTTTGCAGGCTATTCATTACTCGCAATGGCATTTGGCTATTTTCTGGGAATTCAGGTTCCATTTAATTTTGACAAACCATTCTTGGCTAAGAATCCCAAAGAATTTTGGCGACATTGGCATAAAACATTAGGAGATTGGTTAAATGACTATTTCTTTAAGCCTATATTTAAAGCGTTAACGAAGAAAAAGGTTTTCAACTCTATTCAGCGACAAGGTATAGCCTTGTTTTTAACATTTACTTTAATGGGATTCTGGAATGGTTTTGAATTGCATTTTATTGTAAGTGGAACGCTATTCGGTTGCTATTCCGTTATTCATAACTACTATGATTACCAGTGTAAAAAGAAAGGAAAAGACATTGTTTTTGGAGAATTAAGCAGCGGAATTGTTGGTTTCCTTTCCGTTTTCATCTTGTTTAATGCCGTTGCTTTTTCAATTTATATTTTTAGCGGAAAATTATTTTAACAATTTTATTTCAACACAATGAAATACTCTTTTGAGCAAAAAGATTTTATTGAGCTTTTAATCGAACCGAATAAACTGGCAATTATTGGTGAGGATAGAAGTTTGACTTGGGCGGAGTTTCATCTAGAAGTTAATGCGTTTTGTGTTTTTTTAGAAGAAAATAATTTTGTCAATTCTTTAAATCCTGTAATCATCTATGGCCACAAACAGGTTGAAATGATTGTTAGTATTTATGCGTGTATTAAATTGGGAATTACTTATATTCCTGTCGATTTGGTATATCCTATAAATCGAATACTGGCTATTAAAAATATTGCAAAAGTAGATTTAATACTAAATTGCACAGGACAACAATTAAAAATTGATAATACAACTGAGATTATTTTTACGAATGGATCCTTTTCTTTTTCTCAAAAGAATCCGCACGAATGCATAGCGCTGAAAAAATCCGACCCACTGGTTTACATTATTTTTACTTCAGGTAGCACGGGTGAGCCAAAAGGTGTTCAAATTTCAACCGAAGCAATTTTGTCCTTTTCAAAGTGGATGACGGAAGATTTTGGATTTACGGCAGCAGATGTATTCGTAAATGTTGCATTATTTAGTTTTGACTTATCGGTTTATGAATTAATTACATTTGCGGCTTTAGGGGCATCCTTAGTATTGAATTCTAATGAGACGCTTGAAAAACCAGACGTGTTTTTATCTCGAATGGATAAATTTAAAGGATCGATTTGGGTTTCAACGCCTTCTTTTGCCTTTGTATATTCTAGAATGGAAAGCAAGGTGATTGATAAAAATGTGCGCTGTTTTCTATTTTGTGGCGAAGTTCTAACCTCCGTTTTAGCCAAAACATTGAAAGAAAACTATAAAAATGCGCAAGTCTATAATACCTATGGGCCTACGGAAGCCACAGTTGCCACAACCTTGGTAGAAATAACCAATTCAATTATTGATAAATATAATCCTCTGCCTGTTGGGTTTCCTAAACCAGATTGTAAAATTCGGATAGAGGAAGAGGAAATTGTAATTATTGGAAAAAATGTTTCAGTAGGATATTTGAATAGACCAGATTTGAACGAAGAAAAGTTTTCTATGCATGAAAATGAACGAAGTTTCAAAACAGGGGATAAAGGCTATTTTCTTGACGGAATGTTGTTTTGTAAAGGAAGAAATGACGATCAGGTTAAACTGCACGGCTACCGAATTGAATTGAACGAAATTACATCTAAAATGGATGCTATTGCGTATATTGTTAAATCTGAAACGATTGCTTTAAGAAGAAATGGCGAAGTAAAGAAAATCGTCAGTTTAATTGTATTATCGGATGAGCAATTATTCGACGTGAAAAAAGATTTGAATAACAAATTGGCTAGCTTATTACCAGCGTATATGATTCCGTCTGATTTTTTAATTATTGAAAAAATTCCTCTTAATCAGAATGGAAAAGCAGATAAGTTGGCTTTAGAAAAAATGTATTTAGACCGGAATAAATAAACGATTGGTTTTTAGCATGCGTTTAAGCTTTCAAAAAAATGTATAGTGGTTTTGAAACCAATGGTAATAGTAAATTTTAAAAAGAACCGGAAATAAATGAAAATACTAATTCTTACACAATATTATCCTCCGGAAATTGGTGCTCCACAAAATCGACTGCACGAGTTAGCTGTGCGCTTAAAAGCAAATGATTTGATTGTGGATGTTCTGACAGCAATGCCGAATTATCCCAAAATGGAAATAGTTGAGGAATACCGAAACGGAAAAATTAAGTCGGAATTAATCGACGGTATTCAAGTGTATCGATCTGGAATTTTTGTTTCTACCTCGAAAGGAATTATTGCTAGGTTATTAATTTACTTCAGTTTTGTTTGGACTTCCTATTGGCGTGGTAGAAAATTGGGGAAATATGATTTTATACTCGTAGAATCACCACCATTATTTCTTGGATATACAGCAATGGCTCTCGCAAAGAAATTAAAGGCAAAATTGATTTTTAACGTTTCAGATTTATGGCCTGAAAGTGCTGAAAAATTGAATATCGTAACAAATAAAACGCTTTTAAATTTTGCGTATAAATTGGAAGCGAAATGCTACAAACGCGCTAAATTAATTACGGGACAAACCCAAGGAATCGTGGATAATATCTCACAGCGATTTCCTTCCAAGAATATTTACTGGCTCCCGAACGGAGTAGATATAAATTTTTATAATCCCGCCAACGATACAAAATCTGGTTTTAGAGAAAAATACCATTTCAAGGAATCGGATATTTTGTTTTTTTATGGCGGAATATTGGGCTACGCACAAGGATTACAAACTGTTCTTAGAGCTGCTGATTTAGTAAAGGAAAACCATTCCATACAAATTATTTTGCAAGGTTCCGGGCCTGAAAAAACACTATTAGAAGAATTGAAAAAGGAATTGAAACTGGAAAACGTACATTTTCTTCCTCCTGTTGCAAAGTCTGAAATGCCCAACATTTTGAAAGAAGTGGATGTCGCACTAGTTCCGTTAAGAAAATTGGATTTATTTCAAGGCGCAATTCCATCCAAAATATTTGAAGCATTAGCAATGGAAAAACCGTTATTGCTTGGAGTAGAAGGTGAGGCAAAACACCATTTTATAGATAAAGCAAAAGCAGGACTGAGTTTTGAACCTGAAAATGAAGTGGATTTAGCAGATAAAATGCAGCAATTTGCCAGCGATAGAAATCAGATTAATGAAATGGGCAAAAATGGCAGATCATACGTCAGTGAACATTTCAACCGAAACAAAATTGCTGCCGATTTCATCCAAGAATTACAAAATAACTAACTTCGGTTTCGAATCCCGAATTACAAATCCCGAATCAATGAGCATGATCCCATTTTCTCCACCTCGAATAGATCAAAAAGTAATAGACGAAGTAACTGCAGCCCTAAAAAGCGGTTGGATTACAACAGGTCCGCGAACGAAATTATTTGAGAAAAAAATTACGGAATATTGTGGCTGTAAAACAACAATCGCTGTGAATTCTTGGACAATGGGAATGCAAGTTCTATTGCATTGGTGGGGAATTGGTGAAGGAGATGAAGTAATTCTTCCGGCTTATACGTATTGTGCAACTGCAAATGTTATTATTCACGCTGGCGCAAAACCAGTTATGGTAGATATCAATAAAGAAGATTTTAATATTTCTGTCGCTGCAATCCGAAAAGCAATTACACCACGCACAAAAGCAATTATTGCAGTGGATTTGGCTGGTTTTCCTTGCGATTATGATTTGATAAATTCTTTGGTGCAAGAAACTGCTATTCAAGGGCAATTCAATCCCAATTCAGCCTTGCAAAAACAATTGAATAGAATCCTGGTAATTGGTGATGCAGCGCACAGTTTCGGTGCAAAAATGAATGGAAAACGCAGCGGATCTTTGACAGATGTTTCTACTTTTTCTTTTCATGCCGTAAAGAACTTAACAACTGCTGAAGGAGGTGCAATCTGTTTTAATTTACCGGATAATTTTAACCACGATGAAATTTACAGTAAGTTTTGTACGCTGATTTTACACGGACAAAACAAAGATGCTTTGGCAAAGACGCAAAAAGGAAATTGGCGTTACGATGTTGAAGAGCCTGGTTTTAAATGCAATATGACGGATTTACAAGCTGCGATTGGTTTGGTGGAACTGGAAAGATACCAGGAGAATTTAGACCGTAGAAAAGAGATTTTCAAGCAATACGATGCGGCTTTCTCTTCCGAGAAATGGGCGATTATTCCCTTGTATACAACGGATACAAAAGTTACTTCATACCATTTGTATCAGCTGAGAATAGATGGAATAAATGAATCCCAGCGCGATGCGATTATCCAGGCAATTTTTGAACAAGATGTTGCTGTAAATGTCCATTTCTTGCCTTTGCCAACATTGACAGCGTATAAAAAGCTTGGTTATGCCATCGAAGATTATCCGGAAACATGGAATAAATATCAAAATGAAATTTCATTGCCCGTTTATTTTAATTTAACGGATACACACGTTAAAATGGTTGTTGAAGCGGTTAAAAATGCCGTTAAAACGATTTAAAATTCAAAAAAAGAAATGAAACGAACCTTTGATATCGCCGTATCTGTTTTTATTTTAATTTGTTTTCTCCCATTGGGATTAATTTTAGC
>JBEDAD010000174.1:0-7583 GCA_041177985.1 Bacteroidota bacterium
ACACCGGAATAATTACGTCAAATTCTGCAAGCAACTTGGAATGGGAAGATTCAATTACAGTGATTTCTTTGAATCGAGATAAATCCCGTTTGACATCAATATCCTTCACTTTCCCTTTGAATCCAACCTTTAGGAGACAATTCCAATCTTCTTGTTCGTTAAACAAAATAAAACGCTGGAATCCCAGTTGCTCTTTTAAAATAAACGCATAAATACGAATCAATTGATCAACCCCATAATTGGAATTGATTGCGGTCGTAATCTCCAGCAAAGAATTTAATTTGAAATCCTTAACTTTTATTTGATTCTCTAAATTCTTTACTAGTTTATCCCGCATTATAATTTATCCAAAATTTGAGGGAGGCGTCGCAAAGCTGCCATTTCTCTAAATTTTTCTTTCACTTCCGAACAAGGACTTCCAAAATAGGTTTTGCCGCCTTCCAAACTTTTTGAAATTCCGGATTGCGCTAGAATAATTGCTCCTTCTCCAAGTGTAACATCACTTGCACAGCCAACCTGTCCCCAAATAGTAACTTTATCTTCAATTCGAACACAGCCGGCAATGCCAACATTCGCAGCCATTAAACAGTGCTTTCCAACTACTGTATCGTGTCCAATATGCACTTGGTTGTCAATTTTTGTTCCCTCGCCAATTGTTGTAATCCCAGAAACTCCGGAATCAATTGTGCACAAGGCTCCAATTTCTACATCTTTATACAAGTGCACGCCACCGCAAGAATGCATGCGATCGTACCCAGTTGGTTTTTTCTTGTAATAAAACGCATAATGTCCGATGACGGTATTTGGTCCAACGATAACATTTTCATCCAAGGTGGAATCATCCAAAATACATGCGCCAGGATGAATAGTTACATTTTTACCAATTTTCACGCGGTGTCCAATAAACACATTCGGGTAAATTATTGCAGAAGAATCAATTTCACAATTATCTCCAATTGGAGTGTTTTGGGGTTTGTAGGGAGAAAAAAAACGCGTCAATCGATTAAAATCATCAAACGGAGCTTTAGAAATAATAAGTGCTTTCCCCTCCGGACAAGCGACTTCTTGGTCAATTAAGATTGTTGTAGCGGCGCTATTCAATGCTTTTTGATAATACTTCGGATGGTCCACAAAAACTAAATCGCCTGGCACCACGACATGAATTTCATTGATGCCACTTACACTGTGGTTTGGATCACCTATAAATTCGCAACCAATTATTTCTGCTATTTCTTTTACTGATTTTGGAGTGCCTAATTTCATAAATTGTATTT
Organism: Bacteroidota bacterium; assembly: GCA_041177985.1. GTDB lineage: Bacteria > Bacteroidota > Bacteroidia > Flavobacteriales_D > Crocinitomicaceae > M0103. The sequence goes on from JBEDAD010000174.1 coordinate 1,275, forward strand.
TGTATAAAATTACGATGATTTACTTCGCTTTGTATACTAAATCAGCAGATTTATCCGCTTAAAAATGTTAATACCCTATTAGTGAATTATGGCAAAATAAAATGTAGGTTTACAAAAGAATGAAAGAACCAAAAAATAACAGTCAGAAAGCTATCCAAGCAACTTATTTCAGCATTTTAGGAAATACTTTTTTGGCTATTGCGAAAGGAATCACAGGTTTTTTTGGCAATTCTTACGCTTTGATTGCAGATGCTATAGAATCCACGACAGATATTTTCAGTTCTATTCTTGTGTTATTTGGGCTAAAATATGCTTCCCGACCGCCAGATAAAAATCATCCGTATGGACATGGAAAAGCAGAGCCACTTATTACGTTTGCTGTAGTTGGATTTTTATTAATTTCCGCAACGGTCATTTTTATTGAGAGTATTCACAACATTCAAAAACCACAAAGTAAGCCAGAACCATTCACCTTAATCGTTTTAGGACTCATCATTATTTTCAAAGAAATTTCTTTTCAATATGTAAATAAGAAAAGTAACGAGACAAAAAGCACTTCCCTCAAAGCGGATGCTTGGCACCATCGCAGCGATGCAATTACTTCCTTAATGGCTTTTATTGGAATTTCCATCGCAATATACATGGGAAAAGGATATGAAGCAGCGGACGATTGGGCTGCGCTAATTGCTTCATTGTTTATTGTATACAATGCCTATTTGATTTTTCGCCCCGCACTTGGTGAAATAATGGACGAACATTTACACGATGATTTGATTGACCAAATACGAAAAAGCAGCAGTGTAATTGATGGTGTTATTGGAACAGAAAAGTGTTTAGTTAGGAAAATGGGCATGAACTACATCGTTGATTTACATGTAATTGTAGATGGGAGACTAAGTGTTGTGGAAGGGCATTCAATCGCACATTCTGTCAAGGATAAATTAAAAATAGATTTACCCGAAGTAACGGATATTCTCATTCACATTGAACCAGATTCGGAATAATCGTCTAATGGTTACCATTTTTTCCTAAAAAACTTTAAAGTCAATTGAACGAATAATTGTTTGAAATGTAGTAGCATTGAAAAACTACACTTATGAAATTTTCTCATTTTTTATTCAGTCTGATTTTCCTTAATTCTACGGTAAGTCAAAGTCAAACAAGATTAATTGCACATAAAAGTCACAGCGGCTCAAACAGAACTTTCGCACGTGCGCTCGAAAACACAAAATCTTCAATTCTGACTTCAAATTTCGGGATGGCTCCCCAACGTTTTGTGCGTAATTCCAATTTAGACAGCGTTATTTTACTTTCCAATAATACGGCAATAATGGTTACCAGTGAAAGCTGTAATTGGGAAGAATTTGATGGTCGAGATAAATCAAGTAAACAACTTTGGTCGGCGGGAAGAGACACTGTTTATGACCATCCGGTATTCACTTCTAAAAATAGTTTGAGTACTATTAAACACACACTTAAAGAGGAGTATTTCTTTTCCAATCCAATAAATAGTATCGTTTTTATTGGATTTGATAGTACTTTTCAAAAGGAAATATCGACTTTACGCCCATCAAAAACACCTGATTTGGCGACAAAGAATACTACGGAAACTGTCTCGGATACAAACGCTAAGAAACGTCCAAAATCGCTATTTCTGATTTTTATCCTTTCTCTTTTTAATGCGCTTTTCAACCATAAATTTTAAACGACTTATCCCTTGAAACAAAATAGGTATTTATCCTTTGAATTGACCGTCTCCATTTTTGTGTTGCTTGGAATACTTTTCATTCCATTTACCTTTCTTTTTGGAGAAATTCAAGTTGAAATTACGCGATTTGTATTTGGTGAATTCATTAGATTTGTGGCTGCGCTATTTGGCAAAGCAGTTGTATTGCAGGATTTCTCTTCCGATTCTTTTGGACTTTATTTGCTAATCCCGGTACTTTTTATAGTAAGTTTACTGCTTACAACTTCTTTTGATTTGGTGCGAATCAGCAACCTAAACAAAGAAAAAACCATTTGTTTTATTCGAAGTGTTGTAACGTACTATTTGGCGTGGATTCTCTTAAAATATGGGTTTGATAAATTGTTCAAATGCCAGTTTTATCTGCCGGAACCAAACATACTTTTTACTCGGGTTGGAGATTTGGATAAAGATATTTTATTTTGGTCGACCTTGGGAAGTTCCCACTCCTACTCTATTTTCATGGGACTTTTGGAAATAATCCCAGGAATTTTAATGCTGTTTAGAAAAACTAGAAATCTTGGCGTTTTGATTGCAATTGGCGTTTTTATCCAAGTAGTTGTCATCAATTATAGTTTTGATATTTCCGTGAAATTATTTTCTTCCTTTTTGCTTTTAATCGCACTTTTTCTTTTCTCCCCAATATCTTTAACATTTTGGCAGTTACTCAGTAATCAAGCAGATAAAATAAATCCTTCGGTTGTTCAAAACATTTTTTTTAGTTTACCTTTCAAGTTTACAGGGATATTTAAACTCGTTTTCGTCGTGTTTATTATACTTGAAACGCTTTTGCCATATTACATCGCTCAAAACTTTAACGACGATAATTTCAAGCGACCAATTCTTCACGGCGCATATAAAATGGCGTATAGTTTAATTGGAAAAGATAGTATTCCAGAAAGTGATAATCCCATAAAATACATTTTTATACACAGGGATGGTTACCTCATCTTTCAAAATAACGAACAGCAAATGCAAGACTACAAACTTGAAGTGAACCCAAAAGAGCAAAGCCTTACAATTGTTGATTATTCGAATAAAAAAACGTTTTTTAACTACCGGTATTCTAAAAAATCAAAGCAACTGAAATTGGAATTATTACCAAAAAGCACCAAATCAATCCATTACTTCAAGGCAATTGACTGGCGAAAAATGCCACTGCTTCAAAAACAATTTCATTGGACAGTAGATTAGTTTGAATTTTAAAACTAATAACTCAACAATGCTGACAATGCTGTTTTAACTTTCTCTGCATTCGTTAATAATTCTGCTTCCAAAATAGAATTGAGTGGAATTGCTGGAGTATCCACCGAACCAACAATAGAAATTGGCGCATCCAGATCTCTAAAATTATCGCGTTGAATACGTCCCGCCAAGGCCAATGTAAAAGTAGATTCAACCGATTCTTCCGTAACCAGCATTACTTTTCCGTGTTTTCTGGAAACGGAATTAATCGTTTCATGATCCAAAGGATTGAGCGTGCGTAAATCGATTATTTCCACACAGCCATCAAAATCTTTCGCAGCTTCCAGCGTCCAATAAACGCCTCGTCCGTAGGTAATGACAACGCAAGATTCGCCGTTTGAAATTTTATTTACTGCCGCTTCCTGAACAACGCGCGCTTTACCGAAAGGAATGATATAATCTTCGTCTGGTTCAATAGACATTGCACCTTCTGTCCCAGGAATTTTAGACCAGTACAAACCTTTATGTTCCAGCATTACAACTGGATTAGGGTCGTAAAATGCCGCTTTCATCAAACCTTTCAAATCTGCTCCAGTTGAAGGGTACGCAACTTTTATTCCCCGAATATTTGTAAGAATTGATTCTATACTAGAAGAATGGTATGGACCACCAGAACCGTACGCACCAATTGGAACGCGTATAATACAACTTACCGGCCACTTGCCATTTGAAAGGTAGTAGGAACGGGAAACTTCCGTAAATAATTGGTTCAGTCCCGGCCAAATATAATCTGCAAATTGTACTTCCACAATTGGCTTTAGACCAACAGCAGACATTCCAACTGTTGAACCGATAATAAATGCTTCTTGAATTGGGGTATTGAAAACGCGCGCATCGCCAAATGTTTGCGCCAATGTTGCCGCTTCCCGAAAAACGCCTCCTAAACGTCCACCAACATCTTGGCCATAAACCAAGGATTCTGGATGCTTACTCATGATTTCGCGCACAGCAAAAAGAGCAGAATCTACCATTACAGTTTTCTTTTTCCCTGCTGGTTCGCGCACTCCTTTTTCTTCCGTAATTGGCGTTGGTGCAAAAATAAAATCCGTTATTGATTTCGGATCAGGATCTTCTGCATTTAGTGCCTTTTCGTATTCAGAATCAATTTGCTTGCTAATCGTTGCTTCCATTGCACTTATTTCATCTTCTCCAAGACCATTGGCTAAAATTGCAGATTTCAACTTTGGATATGGATCTTGTTTTCCAGCTTCTTCCAAATCATCTCTGTACCATTCTTTTCGAACGCCAGAAGTATGGTGACCCAATAAGGGAACTTTTGCATGGATAATAAACGGACGACGTTCCCTTCTCACAATTTCAAAAACTTCTTCTACCGTTTCGTAAGAAAGTTGGAAATCACTTCCATCAATCGTTCTAACTTCGATACCGTTAAATCCTTTCGCGTAGAACGTTATATCTTGCGCTCTTGTTTCTGCAGCATTTGCGGAAATATCCCAGCCATTATCTTGAACCAAATAAACAATTGGGAATTGCTTTAATGCTGCCATTTGCAATGCTTCTGAAACTTCTCCTTCTGTGCAAGAAGCATCGCCTAATGAACAAACAACAACTGGATTTTGTCCGCCGAAATCTTCTGCCAAACCTTGACTTTCTTTGTATTGAATTCCCATCGCAATTCCTGTTGTTGGAATGGCTTGCATTCCCGTTGCGGAAGATTGGTGGGGAATTTTTGGCATATCTTCTCTTTTCAAAGAAGGATGGCAATAATAGGTTCTTCCGCCAGAAAAAGGATCTTCTTTTTTTGCAAAAACCTGCAGCATTAATTCGTACGGCTGCATTCCGATACCAAGTAAAATACTATCGTCGCGGTAATACGGAGAAACCCAATCCTGCGGTTTTAACTGCATGCCCACAGCAAGCTGAATTGCTTCGTGACCGCGAGAAGTTGCGTGCACATATTTAGCTGTTATTTCTTTATTTGCCTCGTATTTTTCAGCCAACGTTTTGGCAGTACACATCAATTTGAAAGCCTCTAAAAATATCTTATCGGTCACTATATTTGATTTTTTCTTTGATTTTTCGGTAATCTCCAACATGCTTCGTAACTCCTTAAATGTGGCGCCAAATATACTAAAAAGAGATTGGATGTTCTTTTAAAATAACTTATTTAGCAAAGATTTATACGCTTTGAAACAAAGAATAGATTACTGGTTATTTTCAATAACATAGGTGAGAACTTTTTCCATTAAGTGCACCCTATCTTTTCCACCCACATTGTGTTTATGCATTGGATAGGGGAAAAAATCCATTTGGATACCTAGTTCTACAAACTTTTTAACCAAAACTAAGTTATGTTGCATTACAACAACATCGTCCACTGTTCCGTGAATGAGCAATAAATCTCCTTTTAACTTTGAAGCATGCGTCAACAAACTTGCTTCTGCGTATCCTTTTTCGTTTTGAGCTGGCTGATCCATGTATCTTTCTCCATACATAATTTCATAGAATTTCCAATCTGTTACTGGTCCGCCGGCAACGCCAACTTTAAATACATCTGGGTGACGCAACAGCAAAGAAGTAGTCATAAAACCTCCAAATGACCAACCGTGAATGGCTAATCTATCGGCATCAACATACGGTAGTGATTTTAAAAAATCTACTCCGGTTAATTGATCTTCCATTTCCAATGTTCCGAGTTGACGGTGAATTTGAGATTCAAATGCAAAACCTCTTTCTGCAGAACCTCTTCCGTCTAAAGTGTAAACCAAATAACCTTGTTCTGCCATCCAATACATCCATAAATTTGCGCCATCCAACCACGAATTAGTAATCATTTGTGCGTGCGGTCCACCATAAACGTATACCAAAACCGGGTATTTTTTCGAAGGATCAAAATTACTTGGTTTTATTAGTCGGGTATATAAAATGGAACCATCTTTCCCTTTTAAGGTTGAAATTTCTGCAGAACCAATTGTAACATCGGACAATTTCTCATTACTTTGAATTAAGAACTTTGCCTTTTTGCCGGTAGAAGTAAAAATCTCTGAACGATGCGGTATACTATGATTAGAAAAAGCATCGTACAGGTATTTACCATCTGTTGAAAATGCCACATCATGCGTTCCTTCCGTAGTTGAAATTTGCGTTTGTTTTCCATTTAAATCAACAGAATAAAGCAATGTATTTAGTGGATTTGCGCCAGTTGCTGTAAAATAAATGAGCTTTCCTCCATTTTTCGCCTCCAAGATATTTTTCACCACAAATTTATTACTAGTCAATTGGCGAATTAATTTACCCGAAAAATCATAGTAATATAGGTTATTGAAGCCATCTTTTTCAGAAATCCAAATAAAGTTATT
>JBEDAD010000175.1:0-14604 GCA_041177985.1 Bacteroidota bacterium
GATCCCCTAAATCGATACAAAAATTAAAAATCTGTAACTTGGAAAGTCCACAAGCATCGTTCAAATGGTCGAAGAAAATTCCGCCTATTCCTCTTGTTTCTTCTCGGTGGGGAATAAAAAAATAATCATCCGCCCAAAGCTTGAATTTTGGATAAAAATCTAAATGGTAAGTATCACAGACTTTTTTTAAGGCTTTGTGAAAGTGCTTTGCTTGTTCTGGCTTTATGTAATGTGGCGTAAGATCTATTCCACCACCAAACCAATACTCACCAGTATTTAATTCAAAATACCGCACATTCATGTGAATAATTGGAATATGTGGACTCTCAGGGTGCAGAACTATCGAAACGCCTGTCGCAAAAAAATCATTTCCTTTCAGACCTAATTGCGTTCTCATTACCTCACTCACGTCACCAAATACTTTTGAAAAAGCAACTCCGCCTTTCTCAATTATTTTGCCATTTTGAATAATTCTGGTTCTTCCGCCACCACCTTCTACCCTATCCCATGCGTCTTCTAGGAAATGGGATTTTCCATCAATTTTTTCTAATGCACCGCAAATTCTATCCTGTAACAATTGAAATTCCGAACTAATAGACTCTTTATTCATCTGACCAAATTTTTATTTTTGAATCTGAATAAATTCAAAATCCTCTTGCTCTAAAATAAAGTAATTTGAATTTTCGAAACCATTTTCAATACCCTTCTGTTTCATAGAATAGTTATTCATCACCAATTCTTTGTTCTTTTTATTTAATAATAAATCGGAACAGAAATAGAACAGAACATCAAAACCTTGAACTGCCATTTTTGTCATATCAGAATTATACATGGAACGGTATTTTCTATGCAGGCTTTCCGTGGAGGGATATTTGTAATTTAAATCGTTTGGACTTGCAAAATGAAAGTTAAACTTATTTTTATAAAACGGCTTGATATCGTCGAAATTTAACCATTCTTTCGTTCCATATACAGCAATCCTATCGGCGTCGAATTTTTGTGCTGCACTGTTTAAACTATTCATAAACTTTAATGCCAGCGTTTTTTCATTTGTAGGAAACACTAGAATTACTTTATTTCCTTTTTTCATGAAAGATGCATAATTCTCTAACGTTGCCTCAATCAATTTTGGTCGATTTCCTATAATTGGACTCATTAAAAAAGTTGTTCTAAAACTATCGTACATCACAGCGTCTTTTTCATTGCTCGATTTGATGACAATAATCTGATCTTGCGAATTATTTTTAAGCGTGAATTCTGCTAATCCCTTTGCTAATGTCGCATCAGATGGAATTGCATTGTACACAAATGGATTGTTTTTTAAAATGCTTGAATTTGCAACCGCAGGACAAACAAGCCGTACTTTATTTAGTTTGCACCAATTTGCAACGATATCCATGTTTTCAGGAAACAGGGGTCCAAATACGATATCCATTTCCTTGAACTCAGGCTTTGTTAAAATATTTTTAACGGTAATTGTATCATTTTTTGAATCGTACACAAAAACTTTTGCAACCAAGCCAATATTTTCCAAAGAATCAATTGCCAATTTAGCACCCATGTAAAATTCAGTTGCCAAGTTCGACACCAAGTTGGTGCTTCCTTCGCCTTTTTCCAAGTAAAATGGTAAAAGTATAGCGATATTATAGGTGTTTTTTGCCGGAAAAAGTAACGTTGAATCTACTTTTTGCTTTTCAACTTTCTCGACCTGCCGTATTTTAACTATTTCAATGCGTTCCTTTTTTACCGGAATTTTAATCGAATCGCCTGGTTTTATTTTGGTGCTTTTTAACCTATTCAATTTTTGTAATTCTTCTACAGGCACCATGAACCGTTTTGAAATACTGTACAATGTTTCATGATCTAAAACAACGTGAACAATAACCGTGTCCGAAAAAGAAAGTTTTGTTTGAGTTACTTTGTTTGTTGCGGTTAATCCCTCATTTTCTTTGTTCGAATTGTTTTTTGTTTCCAACAATTGTTCGGATTCTACACCAGGAATTTTTAGTTTTTGTCCAACTTGGATTCCCGCTTCTGCCTCAGGATTGGTTAGGATAATTTGCTCTATGGTTACGCCATATTTTTTAGATATACCAAAAAGTGTCTCTTTAGCTGCTACTTCGTGCAAAACAGTTTGAATTGGAACTGGAATAACTATTTTTTGTCCTTCGTTCAATCCTTTTTCGATTCCTGGATTTGCTTTTACAATATCTTCTACTGAAGCGCCATACACTTTATGAATGCCCCACAACGTATTGCCCGATTGAACGATGTGAACATAATGCTTTTTTCCATTTATCAGTTCTATTGTCGCATTTTCTGGCTGAGCAAAACTATGCAAGGTGCTAATAAGAAATAGCATAAAAATCAAATTCTTCATAGTTTCTTCTATTTTTTTACGTCCATTAAAAAATCAAATCTTCGAACAATATTACTGCCTCAAAAAACAAATCTACTCCCATTCTATTGTAGCCGGCGGCTTAGAACTAATATCATAGGTGACACGGTTGATTCCTTTTACTTGATTTATTATTTTATTGGAAATTTTCGCTAAAAACTCGTACGGTAAATGGCACCAATCTGCAGTCATTCCATCCGTTGAGGAAACTGCTCTTAGTGCAACTGCATTTTCATAGGTTCGCTCATCTCCCATAACGCCAACAGATTGAACTGGTAAAAATATTGCACCAGCTTGCCAAACGTCATCGTATAATCCATCTTCTTTTAAACCATTGATAAAAATGGCGTCAACTTCTTGTATAATTCTAATTTTTTCAGGTGTAACTTCTCCCAAAATTCGAATCCCTAATCCAGGTCCTGGAAATGGATGTCTTCCAAGAATTGCATCGTCAATTTTTAATGTTTTTCCAATTCTACGCACCTCGTCTTTAAACAACAAACGCAGTGGTTCAACAACAGATAGTTTCATGAAATCTGGCAAACCGCCAACATTGTGGTGGGATTTAATCGTTTGTGAAGGACCTCCATTTACCGAAATAGATTCAATCACATCTGGATAAATCGTTCCTTGTCCAAGCCATTTTGCATTTTCCACCAATTTTGATTCGGCATCAAAAACATCGATAAACACTTTACCAATTGCTTTTCGCTTCAATTCAGGATCGCTGACACCTTCTAATTCTTTGTAAAACGTATCCGCTGCATTAACGCCTTTTACATTTAAACCCATGTGCTGGTAGGAATCCAAAACTTGTTGAAATTCGTTCTTTCTGAGTAAACCATTGTCAACAAAAATACAATGAAGATTTGCTCCAATTGCTTTATGCAATAAAACGGCTGCAACGGAAGAATCAACACCACCAGACAAACCAAGGATTACTTTATCCTCACCAATTTGTGCTTTTAACTTAGAAATAGTTTCTTCTACGAAGGAATCCGGCGTCCAATCTTGCGAGCAAGCACAAACATCTACCAGAAAATTACGCAATAATATTGCTCCCTCTAATGAATGATACACCTCAGGATGGAATTGGATCCCAAACGTGTTTTCACCTGCAATTTGAAACCCTGCAATCGCTACGTCTGTTGTACTAGCAATTACATTGTAATTGTCTGGAACGTTTTTAATTGTATCTCCATGCGACATCCAAACTTGCGTGCCATCCGACATTCCGCGCATTAAAACATTGGAATGATCGATAAACGACAAATGCGCACGACCATATTCTCGTATGGTGGATGGCAAAACTTCGCCACCGAATTTATTTGCTAAATATTGTGCACCAAAACAAACTCCCAAAAGCGGTACTTTTCCCTTAATTTTTTCCAAATCAGGCTTCGGAGATGCTTCATCCCTCACGGAAAATGGACTCCCCGAAAGAATTACACCTTTGATATTTGTTGTGATATCCGGACATTTATTCCAAGGATGGATTTCACAGTAAACGTTCATTTCCCTAACTCTTCTGGCGATCAGCTGCGTATATTGCGAACCGAAATCAAGTATTAATATCATTTCATGCATGGCGCAAAGATAGCATGAAATTTACTATTTATAAATACCCTTTTTTAAGTGTTAATAAACATCAAATGTTAACAAACTATTAGACAATTTGTCAGATACCATCGAATTGGAATGGTTTGTGAAGTAATAGTTGAAAATTTAAGTCATTTTTATCTTTCAAGGTTTTAATATTTAATTAAATTTGAATCGGATAAAAAAAGCATAAACAGAACGAATTTAGAACACATGATATCAGATTTACTAAAGAAGTTTTTTGGAGATAAAACAGCAAAAGACCGCAAACAATACCAACCAATCATAGACGAAGCAAATGCTTTTTTTACATCCTTCAAAGACCTAAGCGACGATGATTTACGTCAAAAAACAGTTCAGTTTCAAAATACTGTTAAAGAAGGAACACAACTTTTAGAAGATGAGTTGAAAGAATTGAATGCTTTGGCACTCGATCCTAAAACTCCAATGCACGAAAAGGAAGATCTTTTTGAGCGTATCGATAAACTATCTAAAGTTATTGATGAAAAAATCGAGGAGGTATTAGAATATATTCTACCAGAAGCCTTTGCTGTAGTAAAAGAAACGGCACGAAGATGGTCAGAAAATGGCAAATTAACGGTTACAGCGCAACAATTTGACAAGGATTTAGCGAAACGAAAAGATGGAATTACAGTAGAAGGTGAAACTGCTATATGGCACAACAAATGGTCTGCAGCAGGCGCTGAAGTGATTTGGAACATGGTTCACTACGATGTGCAATTAATGGGTGGTGGTGTTTTACACAAAGGAAATATTGCAGAAATGCAAACCGGTGAAGGAAAAACCCTTGTTGCAACATTGCCAGTTTATTTGAATGCGCTTTCAGGAAAAGGCGTACACGTGGTTACGGTTAACGATTACCTTGCAAAGCGTGACTCGGAATGGATGGGACCTTTGTACCAATTTCACGGATTGAAAGTAGATTGTATTGATAAACACAAACCAAATTCACCCGAAAGACGCGAAGCATATCTTGCAGATATTACATTTGGAACGAATAACGAATTTGGTTTTGATTACTTACGTGACAACATGGCAGGAGGAATTGACGAATTGGTGCAGCAAAAACACCACTTTGCAATTGTGGATGAAGTCGATTCTGTCTTAATTGATGATGCACGAACGCCTTTAATTATTTCCGGACCAACACCTCGTGGCGATGAGCATGAATTTTACCAGCTGAAACCGCGCGTTGAATCTATCGTTACGGCTCAGAAAAGTTACGTAAACCAATGTCTTGCCGATGCAAAAAAATTATTAACGGTTATTAATAATCCAACCGAAAACAGCAAAGAATCGAAACAAATGTTGGAAGATGGCGGAATTGCATTACTTCGTGCTTACAGAGGACTTCCAAAAAATAAGGCCTTGATTAAATTTCTATCTGAACCAGGAATTAAAGCGCATTTGCAGAAAACAGAGAACTTCTACATGCAAGATCAAAGCAAGCAGATGAAGAAAATTGATGTTGAATTATTCTTTGTTATCGATGAAAAAAACAATACAATTGAGCTTACCAATAAAGGAATAGACCTTATCTCTGGATCAGATGACCGCGACTTTTTTATCATGCCGGATATCGGCTTGGAAATTGCAAAATTGCAAAAGGAAAATTTGGAAAAAGATCAATTCCTAGAACAAAAAGATATACTTGTCCGCGATTACAGTATTAAATCAGAACGTATCCATTCCATTAATCAATTACTGAAAGCATATACGCTTTTTGAGAAAGAAGTTGAATACGTTATCCTGGATAGTAAAGTTAAAATTGTCGACGAACAAACTGGTCGTATAATGGAAGGCCGTCGTTATTCCGATGGTTTGCACCAAGCAATTGAAGCGAAAGAAAATGTGCAAGTGGAAGCTGCTACGCAAACGTATGCGACGATTACTTTGCAAAATTACTTCCGTATGTACCATAAACTGTGTGGTATGACTGGAACAGCGGAAACGGAAGCAAAAGAATTCTGGGATATTTACAAATTAGACGTTGTTGCTATTCCAACCAATCGACCGGTTGTTAGAAAAGATCAAAACGACCTAGTTTTCAAAACTGCACGTGAAAAATACGCAGCGGTTATTGAAGAAACAGCTAAGTTAGTAGAAGCAGGAAGACCAGTTTTAGTTGGAACAACAACAGTTGAGATTTCCGAATTATTGAGCAGAATGCTCAAGATGAAAGGCGTAAACCACCAGGTATTGAATGCGAAATACCACCAACGTGAAGCGGAAATTGTTGCAGAAGCAGGAAAAGCAGGAGCGGTAACAATCGCAACCAACATGGCTGGACGTGGAACGGATATTAAACTTGGTGCTGGCGTGAAAGAATCCGGTGGATTGGCAATCATTGGAACTGAAAGACACGATTCCAGAAGAGTTGACCGACAATTGAGAGGACGTTCCGGGCGACAAGGAGATCCGGGTTCAACAATCTTCTTCGTTTCATTGGAAGATGATTTAATGCGCAAATTCGGTTCGGAACGAATTGCAAAACTTATGGACAGAATGGGACTGAAGGAAGGTGAAGTTATCACTCACAGTATGGTTTCCAAGTCAATTGAAAGAGCACAGAAAAAAGTAGAAGAAAACAATTTTGGTACGCGAAAACGATTATTGGAATACGATGATGTTATGAATGCGCAACGAAAAGCAATCTATAAGAAGCGAAAAAATGCTTTATATGGTGACCGCTTGGGTGTGGATATTGACAACATGTTCTATGATTTATGTGAAGCTACTGTTCTGTCACACACAAAAGACGATTTCGAAACTTTTGAAATGGATTTATTGCGCATTATTGGGACAGATTCACCAGTGGACGAAGCAGAATATAAAACAATTGATCGAACCGTTTTAGTGGAAAAGGTTTACCACTACATGTGTGACCAATACACTCGGAAAAATGAGAAAATTTCTTCCAAAGCATTTCCGCAGATTAAACATGTGCACGAAACGATGGGTGGGAAATACAAAAACATTGTTTTCCCGATGACAGATGGCAAGCGCGAAGTTCAAATTGTTATAGATCTCGAACAAGCATACAAATCAAAAGGAGAAGAAATTAAAACTTCGGTAGAGAAAAACATTATTCTCGGTATGATTGACAACGAATGGAAAGAACATTTACGCGAAATGGATGACTTACGCTCTGCCGTTAACAATGCACAATACGAGCAAAAAGATCCTTTGTTAGTTTACAAATTGGAATCTTTCGAACTTTTCAAATCGATGTTAAAACGCTTGAATGCTGAATCGATTGAACTTTTGATGAAGTTGGATATCCCAGTTGAGAAAGAAGTAAAAAGCACGAACGCGGAAATTACGCATCAAAACAATTACGATAAAGCACAAATTAACAGTGCGCCAAGTTCGACGACTACCTCCAGCGCTCCTCCCCGCTTTCAAGGAAGCGAAGGATATGATCAGGCAATACAAAATTCAATGACGCAGGTTGAGAAACAACAGCCGATTGTTGTTGAACCAAAAACTGGTCGCAACGATCCTTGTCCATGCGGAAGTGGTAAAAAGTTTAAACAATGTCACGGTAAATAAATTCAGTATTTTCCAAAATGAAAGGAATAAAATCTATGTCCATAATTGGGACGGGAAATGTAGCTTTTCATCTCGGAAATAGCTTTATCGAAGTTGGTATTCCAATTATTTCCGTTTATGGGAGAAATCCCTCCAAATCGAAAGAATTAGCTGAATTATGGCGGTGTAATGTTGCGGAATCTATTTCTGAAATCGAGACTGAATTTGTACTTGTTTGCGTCACCGATTCCTCCGTTGAAGAGGTTATTTCACACTTACCACTTGGTTGCAAAGTTGCCTATACTTCTGGTTCCGTTGATTTAGTTTCCTTTACCGAAAGAAAAAATACGGGCGTTTTTTACCCTTTGCAAACATTTAGCAGAGAGAAAAGTGTAAATATCTTTGAAGTTCCAATGCTAATTGAAGCAGATTCTAATGATTTCGCACATGAATTATTTGACCTTGCTTGGGTTGTTAGCAGGAATGTTCATTTTGCAAGTTCAGTGGAACGCAAGAAATACCATTTGGCGGCAGTTTGGGCAAATAATTTCACAAATCACCTTATTTATACTGCTAAAAATTATTTGGATAACGAAAATTTAAACTGGAAAATACTGATGCCTTTGCTTAAGGAGACAGTTGATAAACTCAAGTATTTAGATCCATTTGATGCGCAGACAGGGCCGGCTAGAAGAAACGATTTGACTACCATCGAAGCACAAGAAAAAATGCAGGAAGGAATGCAAAAAGAACTTTATGCGCTTCTAACAAAAAGTATACAAGAAACCTATTCGAAACATGATTAGTTATAAAGAAAGATTAAATCATATTACCACGTTTTTATTTGATGTGGATGGCGTTTTGACCAACGGCGAAATCCTACTTTTTAAGGATGAGATTGTGAGGAAACTAAATTCCAGAGATGCTTACGCCATCCAATACGCTGTAAAAATGGGCTTTAAAATCATGATTGTAACCGGCGGAAACTCAGAGGAAGTGAAGGCATGCCTACTTTCCTTGGGCGTAAATGAAGTGCATCTATCCAGTTCAAATAAGTTGGCTGTTTACACAAATATTAAGCAGCAACACGGTTTACGGGATGAAGAGATTTTATATATGGGAGATGACATTCCCGATTATCAAGTAATGTTAAAAGCTGGAGTTGCTGCTTGTCCGCAAAATGCTGCGATAGAAATCAAACACATTAGTCATTACCAATCTCCCTTTAATGGCGGAGAATACTGTGTTCGGGATGTGATTGAACAAACTTTAAGGGTTCAGAAAAAATGGTTTACTGAAACTGCTTTTACTTGGTAAGATAAAAATCGTCGAAAAAAGAACGTTAAAATTTAATTACGCTTCAAATTTTCTTCCATTTTTGAAAACGATATAGCTTTTATTGAACAATTTCACCAATACTAGATTCCCATATATTTCGTATTCCGCGTTTTGCTGCAGGGTAATTTCTTGGACTTTCCCATCCATTAATGCACTCACGCCCCCCATCATATTTCGAAATGCAAAAACGTTGTTCTTTAATAGGTAATCTTTTGGTGTAAAATTCGAAGTTTGAATTTTTTTACCATTCTGAAAGGCAAATACAAAAGAATTTTCACCCCAAATCACCAAATCATCCTTCACATCCCAAAAATTAGCAGAAAAATTTGACAGTTGGACACTTTCACCATTTTTATAAAGCATTAAATTACTGTTTAAGTCTTCGTAAACGATAAACCCTCTGCCCGCTTTGTACTTTTTCATGTAAAACTGCTCGACATTGAGAAATTCTCCATTTTCAAAAATGGCAAAGGTTCTAGTTGTTGGATCATTGAAACAAACGATATCGCAACCTGTTTGGAATTCTATAGCACCATTCCAAACACCAAGATCGTAAATTTGTCCGCGCCAAAACACCTTGTATAAATTTCCATTGTCTTTAAATACAACAATATTATCCCCAATTGATTCTGGCATATACAGATCTCCTGTTAAAGTATAAAGCGTATAAATCTCCTTATTCCAATACACGTTAACGGTATTAAAACGCGTGTCTTCATATACAATCATGCTGTCTTTCACCTCATAATTTCTTCCGAAATAAGTCAGTGTCCGTAATTTTCCTGCATCCCACATGTTTAACGTCGATCCAATATTATAGGCTAACAAATGGTCGGAAATTTTGTATTGAATATTCATGTTGGAAATATCCTTTCGCTCTTTACCATCGTAAACACGCAAATTTCCACGCGTATCAATATATGCGATTAAATCATCCCCAGCTTTGAATTCCTTTATTGGTTGAAATTCAAGTTGTCGGAAATTATCGTTTTCAAATGTCCGGAAGTAATTATTGAAATCCACGAATGGTGCAACTTTTTGTCCAAAAGAAATCTGTTCTAGGAGAACAAAAAGTAAGAATATTATTTTTTTCATTGAACCAAATATAACAAAATTTAAGCCAAGAAATTGGGAACGATTGTGGCTAAATAATTTTAAAAGCTTTCTGAATAAATCACCATTCGAGGAATTGGAATAGCCATACATGCTAATTTATAAACCACACGTGTACAAATTGAGGAAATCTTAAAAAATAATACCTAATTTCGAAACGATATTAAATGTAACTATTCATGAAAAAAATAATCGCAACTGGGTTATTGGCCGTTATTGCCTTTTCGTCCCAAGCACAAAAAAAAATCGAATACATTGAATACGATCTTCCGAACGGCATTCATGTAATTCTGCACGAAGAACATGCAACTCCAATTGTTGCTGTTTCGATTCTTTACCACGTAGGGTCTAAAAATGAAAATCCAGAACGTACAGGTTTTGCCCATTTCTTTGAACATTTATTGTTCGAAGGATCTACCAATATTGGTCGTGGTGAATACAGCGAATTAGTGGAAAAAAATGGCGGAACATTGAACGCAAATACTTCCAACGATCGAACGTACTATTACGAGATTCTTCCTTCTAATCAATTGGAATTAGGGATTTGGCTGGAAAGTGAGCGATTATTACATGCGAAAGTAGACAACACAGGAATTGAAACCCAAAGAAGTGTTGTTAAAGAAGAAAAGCGACAAAGAGTAGATAACCAGCCTTACGCATCCTTCATCACGGAAATGTTTAAACGAATGTTTAAAGAACATCCATACAATTGGGTCCCAATTGGAAGTATGGAGCATTTAGATGCAGCGCAAGAAGAAGATTACGTGAATTTTTACAAAACATTCTATGTTCCCGCAAATGCAACGTTGTCCATCGCAGGCGATATCAATATCGAGCAAACAAAAAAATGGATTAGTACCTATTTCGCGTCTATTCCAAAGGGACAAGCAATTAATTTATTGCGCGACTTTGAGAATTTAAGCGATGAGAATTTTGAAAAGACCTACAAAATTGCTAAGTCTAAATTTGATGCGAAAGATTTTATGAATTCTAAAAATCCGGAAGCAAAAAAAATAATTACAGCCTATTCGAATAAGCCAATTGAAATTCCACGTCCTGCAAAAGACACACAAAAACTTACTTCGGTTACAAAAGACGTTGTTTACGACAACATCGAACTTCCAGCATTATTTATGGGGTATAAATTCCCAGCGCAAACCCATCCAGATGTTTATGCGTTAGAAATGATGAATGAAGTATTGTCTGGCGGCAGCAGCTCACGCATCAATAAAACGGTAGTAGAGAAAAAAGAAATGGCAACTTTCGCTTTTTCGTTCAACTATGGATTGGAAGATTCTGGATTAGGAATTTTTGCAGCAATTGCAGCCAAAGGAATTAGTTTAGATAGTATTCAAAAAGAATTTGATGCACAGATAGATTTAATCAAAACAAATTTAATTTCGCAAGAAGAATTCGAGAAAGTACGCAACCAGTTTGAGAACAACTTGGTTTCTTCCAATTCTTCTATTGCTGGAATTGCTGAAAACTTGGCAGACGATCACGTGTATTATGGATCTGCAAACCGCGTAAATACGCAGTTGGAGAACTATATGAAAGTTTCCCGTGAGGATATTATGCGAGTTGCTAACACCTATTTCACGCAAGATGCACGCGTAATTTTACACTATTTACCAAAAGAAAAATAATAAGGGACTATTATGAAAAAGTTAATCATTTTTACTGGAATTATTTTCCCAGCTGTGCTTTTTGGTCAATTGGATCGATCGATTCAACCAACTCCAGCTAAAGCTCCAATTATTAATATCAAAGATTCCGAAGTTTTCAAAACAGCAAATGGAATTACTGTAATATTATCTGAAAATCACAAATTACCAAAAGTGGCATTTGACCTGGTGATGGGCGCTGATCCACAAATAGAAGGTTCAAAAGCAGGATTGTCTGAAATGGCCGGATCAATGATTCTGTCTGGAACAACCAACCGCACAAAAGATCAATTGGACAATGAGAAAGATTATATTGGTGCTTCAATAGATGCGAATGCAACCTCTATTTCACTTTCTTGTTTGACTAAACACATGGACAAAGGTTTGACCTTGCTTTCAGACGTTTTAATGCATGCTAATTTTCCGCAAACAGAATTTGACCGGATCAAAAAACAAAATGAATCCGGTTTAATGGCTGCAAAGTCAGATCCAGGATCCATGGCAGATAATGCAGAGAAAAAGGCAAATTTCCTTAACCATCCGTATGG
Source organism: Bacteroidota bacterium (assembly GCA_041177985.1). Lineage (GTDB taxonomy): Bacteria > Bacteroidota > Bacteroidia > Flavobacteriales_D > Crocinitomicaceae > M0103. The sequence goes on from JBEDAD010000175.1 coordinate 12,213, forward strand.
TGAAATAATGACCGAGGAAACCTTGAATGCTATCACACGTGCAGATGTTTTAAACTACTTTAAATCCACATTTACACCCAAAGGAAGTTATTTGGTTATTGTTGGTGATATTACGAAAAGCCAAGCAATTGCCTTAGTTGACCAATATTTCTCAAAATGGGAAGGAACGGAACCCTTTAAAAAAGATGCTGGAGATGGTAATCTAAACAAAGGGAATCGCGTTATTTTCGTTAAAAAACCTGGTGCTGTTCAATCTGTGATTCAAATATCATTTCCAATGAAAATAAGAACAGGTGATGAGGATCAATTGCCATTAACTGTTTTAGATGGAATTCTTGGTGGCGGTGTCTTTGGTAATCGTTTGATGCAAAATCTTCGCGAAGACAAAGCCTACACCTATGGTTGTAATTCTTCCTTAAATATCACTGAAGATGGTTCTTGGATGTCGATCGGTGGAAATTTCAGAAACGATGTTACGGATTCTGCCATCATACAAATCTTATTTGAATTGGATAATATTACGAATGGATACGTGAAAGATGAAGAGTTAAATCTTACAAAATCATCTATGGCTGGAGGTTTTGCGCGTTCTTTGGAGCGGCCTCAAACTATCGCGCGTTTTGCTTTAAACATTATTAATAATGATTTGGACAAACAATACTATCAATCGTACCTTACACGTTTGGAAGCAGTCAACAAAGAAGCAGTTTTAACGATGGCGCAAAAATATTTCACCGCGAAAAATTGCAATATTGTAGTTGTTGGAAATGACCAGATAATCGAACGATTGAAACAATTCGATGCCGATGGTAAAATAGAATTCCTAGATGCGTATGGTAACGAAGTGAAAGATTTGAAGAAAGCGGATATTACCAAAGAACAATTAATCGAAAAATATATATTAACTGTTACAAAAACTACTTCTTTAAAGTCTGCAGCAAAGAAATTAAAGAAAGTTAAATCCGTAGAGGAACAAACAGAATTGAGCATGGCGCAGATTCCATTTCCGTTGAAATCGACTAGACTTTGGATTTCCCCAAATATGGAAGGACAAAAATTAGAAGGACAAGGAATGACGTTTCAAAAATCCTATTTCGATGGAAAAACAGGTGTTTCAACAAACATGCAAACTGGATCCAAAAACTACACCGAGGATGAAATCAATTCCAAAAAGAAAATGACTGGTCTATTCCCTGAGATGAATTATGCAATGGAAGGATTGAATACCGAACTTGTTGGAATTGAAAATCAAAATGGTAGCGATGTATACGTGTTGAAAGTTGTAAATGGAGCAACCGAAACATTTGATTATTACGACACAAAAACGTTCCTTAAATTAAAATCAATATCCATCCAAAAAGAAGGCGAAGAAGTACAAGAAACAACTTCTAACTATAGCGATTACAAAGAAGTGGATGGAATATTATTTCCTCATGCTGTAACAATCGCAATGGGTGAAGTTGTGTTCTCCGGAAAAATCACTTCCATACTTGTTAATGGATCAGGCGATTTAAATAGCTTTAAATAACCTTTTAGAAAAATCAAGAGCCGTTTCATTTGATAGTGGAACGGCTTTTTTTATGTAAACAAAGTGAAGAAACTATCCTCCATTATATTTCTGTTAATTTCGGCTGTTCCTCTAGTATTTCCTTCACCGTTTCATTTTCAACTTGTTCAAAAGTAGAATAATGTTGTCCTACCGCTTGAAAATAAAATGGCGTTTCTAAGCAAATAACTTTGGTAACTTTGTGTTTTATTCTAGCTAAAGCATCTGCAGCTGCAACCGGCACAGCAACAATTATTTGATCCGCTTTTTTTCGTTTTACAATAGCAATTACCAGTTCTAAAGTTGTACCAGTTGCAATGCCATCATCCGCGATAATAACCTTTTTCCCTTCCAGTTCAATTGGTTTTCTATTTCCTAAAAAATAAGTCTGTTGTTCCCGAATTATTTTACGAAGTCGCTGTATTTCACTTTCTAAATATAGCTCCTCCACATGCAATTTAGACGTGAGTATATAATCCTCCAAACTAACTGCACCAATGGCAAATTCTTTGTTTCCAGGAGCGCCAATTTTCTTCACCAATACTATTTCAAGTGGCAGATTTAACGCTTTAGAAATTTCATTTGCAGGAATTATCCCTCCTCTAGGAATTGCTAAAACCACTGCGTTTTTATCATTTTTGTACACGACCAATTGTTTAGCCAGTAACATTCCAGCCTCTTTTCTATCCGTAAACATTTCTTTCGATTTTAGGAAAATAACCCGTTAAAAATACGAGGTTATTTTCCGCAAGTAAAAAACATTGGTCTAGGATAATAGTGAGATAAAGTTGCTGTTTGAATGATTGTTATTATTACTTTTAGTAAAAAAATAAAGTATGAACTACG
>JBEDAD010000176.1:0-3147 GCA_041177985.1 Bacteroidota bacterium
CGACAGAAGAAAAAATCAAGGAAGCAGCGAAGACTGTTTTTCTTGCTAAAGGCTTTGAAGGGTGTACATCCAGAGAAATTGCAAACGCAGCGGGAATGAACGTGGCACTTGTAAACTATTATTTCAGATCCAAAAGTCAGCTCTTTAAATTAATTTTTCAATCCGCTGTCGAGGATTTCATGCTTTCCATGGTACATGTTTTTAAAACGGAGCAGACGCTAGAAGATAAAATGCGCTATTTTATTGAAAAGGAATATGAATTTTTAGCGAAACACCAAGAATTACCAAACTTCATCATCAATGAAATGAACCGGGAAGAAGGCTGTTCCATCGAGCACAACCACCTTTTTCAACAAGTTGCTGAAACTGGAATTTTCAACGATTGTATCCAGGAACAAGCTGCTGGAAGAATGCGCGAAATAAGTCTTTTAAGTATGATATTATTGATTATGTCTAATTGCCATTACCCAACGATGTCGCGAAAATTAATGCAATCCATTCACCAAATCAGCGAAGAGGAATATGCCGCGCAGCTTGCCTCACACAGAAGCCATGTTACGGAAATGATTGTAGCGTATCTTTTTCCGAAAAATTCAAACAACACATTATAATTTATAGTTAATCCAAAAAGTTAATATCCGATCAATGAAATTAAAATTAATAGCGATTCTTGTTTTTGCTGGGAGTTTATCCACCAAAGCACAAAATTTGGATTTGGAAACGTGCCTTAAAATGGCAGATACGGCAAATTTAACAATCCGAAATTCCAGATTAGACATAGCAATAAATAACCGAGAAAGAAAGGCCTATGAGTCAGCGCGATTGCCAAAACTAGCTATTTCTGGCGACTACAAATACAATGCAATTATTCCTGGCCAAGTTGTTCCAGGTGAATTTTTTGGTGGTCCGGCAGGAACTTTTTCAACCGTGCAATTTGGCGTACCGTTTAATTTAAGCACTACTGCGCAGCTTACGCAAATACTTTATAATCCTCAGGTGAATTATGGTCTTGCGGCATTGAAAATAAATGGTGAATTGACAAAAATTCAGCAACAAATAGTAGAGCAAAATATCAAGCACCAAGTTGCCGAGACATTTTTCAATTTGCAGGCAATCACAAAACAGTTGTCGTTTGTAACTGCAAACATTGCAAACATGGACAAATTGATCAAAAACATGCAACTGATGGTTGATCAGGAATTGGTGATTCAAACAGAAGCGGATAAATTACAAATCAACCGCCTATCGTTGCTTAATTCTCGCCAGTCATTGCAAGCGACGCTAGAACAGCTAGAATCACTATTAAAGATTTTAGTGGGAATGGGTTCTGAGGAGAAAATCCGTTTGGAATCGGACGATTTGGTAGAAAAGTCGATTCTTGTGGACAAACAAACCATTGTTTACCAGGAATTGGAATTGTTGGGAGCACAGAAAAAAATGAACGAAGAAGAGCGAAAAGGAACAAATATGGCGTATTTACCTAGCTTGTCTTTTTATGCGGCGTATAATTACAACTACAACATGAAACCAGCCGACGATTACCGCGTTGGAATTGAAGGTGCATTTATTGGCTTAAAACTCGATTGGACACTTTTTGACGGAATGGAAAAATTCCACAAGCAAAAAGTCAATGCTTTGGAAGCAGAAAAAATCGACAACCAACAAACAACGGTTACACAGCAATTGGAAATGCAGACAAACAATGCTAAAAAACAAATTGAAGTAAGTTCCGGTGCATTGGCAATTTCGCAAGAACAATTGCGCTTATCCGATCGCGTTTACAAACAGACGCAACTGAAATTTGAGCAAGGAACTATTAGTTCGAATGATTTAATTCTTGCAGACAATAACCTTCAGCAATCGCAAACAAATGTCGTTGCGGCATATGTTCAACTGCGTCAAGCAGAATTAACATACTTGAGATCCATCGGAAATATAAAGTAATCACTAGTTAAAAATTTGAAATTCACCAAATAAAAATAAAAATGAATAAACGCTTAATCACCATAACAATCGCAGCAGTAGTATTAGTAGTAATTACTGTTTTAAAACTAGTTTCCAACAAAGAAGCTGTTGAGAAGAAAATCTATATTCACGACATGAAAGCTGCCATTCTGGTGGAAGCTATTTCTCCAAGTATGCACGAGTTCGCTAGTGCTTTTTCCTTTTTGGGAACGTTTGAACCGATTCGTCAAAATACAATTGGTTCGGATGCACAGGGAAAACTTATAAAATTGACAATTGAGGAAGGCGATAAAGTTTCCCAAGGTCAAATCTTGGCAAAAGTAGACGATGAAATGCTTCAGCTGCAATTGGATAATGCTGAAATTTCTTTAGAAAGTCAAAAAAATGACGATGCACGAAACAGCAATTTAGCGAAGGAAAACGCGGTTGCAGGCGTACAAATCGAAAAAACAAAATTGGGAATTCGTTCCGCTGAAAACCAGAAAAAGCAACTCCAAAAACAGCTTCGTAGCACGAATATTACGGCACCGTTCTCAGGTGTAATCACAAAAAAAATGGTGGATTTAGGTTCTGTTATTGGTGCGGGTTCTCCCCTATTTGAAATCACGGATATTTCCTCTTTGAAATTAACGGTAAGTGTTCCAGAGCGCGATATTTTAAAATTCAAACTTTCCCAACCGGTTGCCATAAAAGTAGATATCTATGGCGATCGTTCCTTCGATGGAAAAGTGACAAACATTAGCGTGCAGGCAGATAAATCACACAATTTCAAAGTTCAAATCACGATTAACAATTCCAACCGTGAATTGATGGCTGGCATGTACGGTTCGGCTTCTTTGACCAATTCAGAAAGCACCACAGCACTTTCGATTCCACGAAAAGCATTAATTGGTTCAACTAAAAACCCGCAAGTATATGTCGTGCGCAATGGTAAATCAATTTTAACATCGTTCAACGCTGGAACTTCGGATGGCGAATATATCGAGGTAATAAGTGGTATTTCAAAATCAGATCGCATTGTGGTGAAAGGTCAAGTGAATTTACAAAACAATTCTAACGTTAAAACGAAATAACAACGACCATGACATTAACAGAATTATCTATAAAACGCCCATCGTTTATTATCGTAATCTTTACGATTTTAATTGGCGGTGGTCTGATTAGCTATAACCAGCTGAGTTA
>JBEDAD010000177.1:0-8227 GCA_041177985.1 Bacteroidota bacterium
TTATGGAGTTGTGAAATCTGTAATTGGACTCCAAAATGCAAAAATTGCGATGTTTCACTTACTTACCACAAACAAACCAATAGTTTAAAATGCCACTATTGTAGTTTTTCGTCACCACCAATTGGATCTTGCGCATGCTGCGGCTCAAATCGCTTGAAAATGATTGGTTTTGGAACAGAGAAAGTCGAAGACGAATTATCCTTGATTTTTCCAGAAAGCACCATCAAACGATTGGATTTGGATAGCACACGTTCTAAAAATGCCTACGAAATAATACTCTCAGAATTTGAAAGTAGAAAAGTGGATATTTTAATCGGAACCCAAATGGTTACGAAAGGACTGGACTTTGATAATGTTAGCCTTGTGGGAATTTTAGATGCGGATATGTTGTTAAATCGCCCGGATTTCAGAGCATTTGAACGCGCTTACCATTTAATGTCGCAAGTTGCAGGACGATCCGGTAGAAAAGGAAAACGCGGAAACGTAATCATCCAAACCGGTGATCCGGAACATTGGGTAATTCAGCGCGTTATAGAGCACGATTATGTTGGATTCTACGAAAATGAAATCATCGAAAGAAAGAATTTTTTCTATCCGCCGTTTTTCAAAATAATAGAATTTACCTTGAAGCATAAAGATGAAAAAATAGTCGACAAGGGAGCGATTGAATTTGCAAATTCCTTGCGGGAGGTTTTTAAAGAACGTGTTATCGGTCCTGAATTTCCAATTGTTCGACGCATTCAGAATTTGTATTTAAAATCCATCAAATTAAAGGTTGAAAAAGATATTTCCGATAAAAAAATAAAGGAACGCATTCAGCAACTAATTGATGCTTTCTATGGCGTTCCTTTAAACAGATCGATTCGAATTGTTGTAGATGTTGATCCCGCTTAACCTAGGTATGATTTTAGCATCCGGCTTCGGGAGGTATGCTTCAACCTTCGAATTGCTTTTTCTTTGATTTGACGAACCCGCTCTCGTGTAAGATCAAAACGTTCGCCAATTTCTTCTAATGTCAACGGATATTTTCCGTTTAATCCATAATATAATCTTACTACGTCGCCTTCTCGCTGCGTGAGCGTAGAAAGAGAACGTTCAATGTCTTTACGCAAAGATTCTACCACCAACTCGTTTTCAGGACCTGGCAGGGAATCATTCAATAAAACATCGTACATACTCGAAGAAGATTCGTCGCCTTCCACTAAAGGCGCGTCCATCGAAATATGTCGACCGGTATTTGCGAGCGATTGCTTCACTTCTTCTGTCGAACAATCCAAATATTCCGCTAATTCATCCGCAGATGGCGGTCGTTCATATTTTTGTTCCAATTCCGAAAAAGCACGGTTTATTTTATTGATTGTACCAATTTTATTCAACGGCAACCGCACAATTCGTGCCTGTTCCGCTAGTGCTTGTAATATGGACTGACGAATCCACCAAACTGCATAGGAAATGAATTTAAACCCACGCGTTTCATCAAAACGCTCTGCTGCTTTAATTAATCCCAAATTACCCTCATTAATAAGGTCTGGCAAGGACAAGCCTTGGTTCTGGTATTGTTTCGAAACAGAAACTACGAATCGTAAATTTGCTTTGGTTAAACGTTCTAAAGCGGCCCTGTCTCCTGCTCTAATTTTTATGGCAAGTTCAACTTCTTCTTCAGCGGAAATTAATTCTACGCGACCAATTTCTTGTAGGTATTTATCGAGAGATGCTGTCTCCCGATTGGTCACTTGTTTTGTAATCTTTAGTTGTCTCATGTTCGTACTTTTTTTCTGTTTGTACTACTCCTTGTATCTCGGCTTCTGTAGTTGAATATAGCAATTAGTTGGTTAACAACCATATAAATTAACTTTAATTTGCAATTAAATGAATATTTGGTAGTTGTGACCGAATATTCGGTAATCTTCCTTTATTAACGTGTAGTTGAAATTAAGTTTCATTACTTTTGTGTGATGAAAATATTAATGGTCTGTTTAGGTAACATTTGTCGCTCCCCAATTGCGGAAGGAATTCTTCGTTCAAAAACAGAAGCAAACGGCATGGATATCGTTATCGATTCCGCGGGTACAATTGACCGACATGCAGGAGAAAGACCAGATGCGCGCATGCGGGAAACAGCAAAATCATTCGGCGTAAATATAGATGAACTGCGTTCACGAAAAATAGAATTGCGTGACTTTGAGCGATTTGATCAAATTTATGTGATGGATGCAAGTAACTACAAAAATGTTTGCGCGCTAACGAATTCTGAAACCGCTAAAAGCAAAGTGAAATTGATTCTCAATGAATTGGAGCCTGGAAAAGATTTGGAAGTTCCAGATCCATACTTTGGCGGAGAGCAAGGTTTTATCGATGTTTTCCATTTATTGGACGCAGCAACTGACAAAATAATTGAAAAAATACGAGTGAATGGAAAACGATAAAGGTAAAATTTACATGATCCCCAATACGCTTGGAGGTGAATCAACAAATGATATTATTCCACAGATTGTTGCAGAAACAGCTGTTCGACTTCGTGCCTTTGCGGTGGAAGATATAAAATCTGCACGCAGGTTGTTGCGTAAAATTGACCGTGAATTTCCAATTGATGAAACAGAATTTTTCTTTCTAAACAAACATACGGCGATTGAGGATTTACAGACAATTTTAAAAGTAGTTGGTCGCGGACAAGATATTGGCGTTATTTCAGAAGCAGGTTGCCCTGGCATTGCAGATCCTGGTGCGGAATTAGTTGCGATGGCGCACCAAAGAAAAATACAAATTGTTCCGCTCGTTGGTCCTTCCTCTATTTTATTGGCTTTAATTGCTAGCGGTTTTTCAGGACAAACGTTTACGTTTCATGGTTATTTACCGAAAGAACGCAAGGATCGTATCCGCAAATTGAAAGATTTTGAGGGCGATGCACGAAGAACGGGCTACACGCACATTTTCATGGATACCCCTTTTCGCAATATGAATGTTTTGGATGATATGCTGAATGAACTTGCAGATACAACGATGTTGTGTATTGCTTCAAATATTACAATCCAATACGAAACAATTCAAACGATGTCTGTGAAAGATTGGCGGGAAAATGCGTATGATATTTCGAAGGTTCCAGCGATGTTTTTAATTGGAAATTCGCAGATTTAAGAGATAATAGAAACCCATTTCATAAAAAAAACCGAAATGCAGTGCTTTCGGTTTTTTTTTTTATTTAATCACTTTTTACTTAAATCCCCTACTCTTCTTGATTGCCTCGTAGGAATCTTGAATTTTCTGAAATTTCTCCTTTGCACCTTTTTGGAATTCTTCTCCCATATTGGCTACTTTATCCGGATGAAACTTGATTGCCATTTGACGGTATGCTTTTTTAACCTCATCGTCTGCTGCATTAGCTTCAATTCCTAAAACTTTATAATCCGAATCCACATCGCGGTAGAACATGTTTTTAACACTTTCGAAATCCTGAGACGAGATGCCAAGCATATCCGAAATACGTTTAATTACTTTCAATTCCACCTCAGCAACGTGCCCATCCGCTTTAGCAATACCAAATAAATAGTGCACTAAATGCGTTCGAACTTCCGGTTGCATGCGCGAGCGAATATCCTGACAAATTTGTTGTAACGGAATATTTCCGGAATCGATAAATTGCTTTAATGTTTGTAAATGCGATGCATTAAAACGTCCAGCAAATTGTTGTGTAAAAAAAGCTTTTACATAATCTAGTTCTGCTTTTAACACTTTCCCATCCGCTGTCATAACCGCTGCAGAAAGCGCCATAAGCATGGTTGGAACATCGTTCGCAGACGAACGTTGCTGGTAAAACTGAAACAATTCTTCTGGTGAAAAAGTGCGTCCTTCCCGCTTCGCTTGGTCTTTCATTTGACCAATAGTTCGTTGGTAATTATCTATGAATGTACCTATTACAAATCCTATTGCACCAACAAAGAAATTGCGACCGAAAAGAAAAAAAGCGCCAACGGCAAAAATCCATTTAAACAAAACACATATATTTAAGGTTAAAAAAAAGTGCGATTCTGCTGCGTAAACACCAGTAACCGCACTTTCGAAGTGTAAAATTACATTTTTTTAAGCTATTTGCTCAATGTTACGTTCAATAAAAGCGTTCAATGCTTCTCCTTTCAACATGCCTTGCGCTAACATTGCAAGATCCGTAAGTTGTTTCACCGTTGCTTTTTGTTCCTCCTCATTCTTAGAAAGTACACTCGTAACTTTCGGATGATTTGCATTTACAACTAAATTGTACATTTCAGGAAAAGCGCCCATAAAGCCACCGCCGCCCATTTTTTGTTGTTCCATCATCCGACGAATAAATTCTGGTTGGGTGATAATAATTGGCGCATCGTCTTCGCTCATGCTTTCAAACTGCACCGTAAATTTTTCTTTGTTCACAGAAGCTTCAAAAACCGGTTTCAACTTCTCTTCCTCTTCTTTTGACAATTTAGATGGAATTTCATCCGATTTTTGAATCAACTTATCCAAGGTATCTGAATCTACCCGAGCGAAAGTGATATTTTCCATCGATTGCTCCATTTTAGCAATCCAATGCGGTGCAAGCGGTCCGTCTAAATGCAGAACATCGTACCCACGATCTTTCGCCTTTTTAACAAAGGAGAATTGTTCTTCTGGATCATTTGTATACAAGTAAACTGTTTTTCCGTTTTTATCTGTTTGTAAAACAGCAATTTTCTCTTTGTATTCTTCGGTTGTAAAGTATTCGCCCGCAGTATTTTTCAACAGCGTAAACGCCGTTGCTTTCTCCGCAAATTTCTCATCCGATAAACTTCCGTATTGCACAAATATTTGCAAGTCGTTCCATTTTTCTTCGAAATCTTTACGGTCTTTTTTAAACATATCCGCCAATTTATCCGCTACTTTCTTTGTGATATGCGAAGAAATTTTCTTTACATTACTATCGCTCTGCAAGTAAGAACGGGAAACGTTTAAAGGAATGTCCGGTGAATCAATTACACCATGCAACAAGGTCAAGAATTCAGGAACTATTTCTGCAACGCTATCCGTAATAAATACTTGATTGGAGTACAAATTTATTTTATTGCGTTGCACTTCAACATTTTCCTTGATTTTTGGGAAATATAAAATACCCGTTAAATTGAATGGATAATCTACATTCAAGTGAATATGAAACAATGGCGAATCAAAAGTCGTTGGATACAATTCACGGTAAAAAGCATCGTAATCATCCGGTGTAAGATCCACTGGTGCTTTTGTCCAAGCCGGTGCAACATTATTAATTTGATTTGGAACCTCTATTGCAACGCGCTTTACCTTTCCGTTTTCATCTTTTTCCCCTTCCGGTGAGTCGATGTATTCTGTTTTGTTTCCAAAAAAGACAGGAATTGGTAAAAACTTGCAGTACTTGTTCATTATATCTGAGATACGCGCTTTTTCCAAAAATTCTAAAGCATCTTCTGCGATGTAAAGAATAATATCTGTTCCGCGTTCTTCCTTTTCAATTTCCGTGATTGTATATTCTGGCGAACCATTACTTTCCCACTGTACAGCCTTTGAACCATCGTGGCGAGATAAGGTGCGAATCTGAACACGCTCCGCAACCATGAAAGCCGAATAAAATCCTAAACCAAAGTGGCCAATTATTTGCTCCGCTCCTTCATTTCCTTTGTATTGTTGCACAAATTCTTCCGCTCCAGAAAAAGCAATTTGATTGATGTATTTATCAATTTCATCTTCCGTCATTCCTATTCCACGGTCGCGAATTGTTAGTGTTTTTTCTTCTTTATTCAGAATTACATCCACCCTCAAATCACCAACTTCACCCTTGTATTCGCCATTTGCAGAAAGGACTTTTATTTTTTGTGATGCATCTACTGCATTGGATACTAGCTCTCTCAAGAAAATCTCGTGATCCGAGTATAAGAATTTTTTAATGATTGGAAAAATATTTTCCGTTTGTACATTAATCTGTCCGGTTCTCATAGTTATATTTTTTATTTCGAACTATTCGACAATCTTTGTGCCACCCCTATTTTTATGACAAAATGGCTAAAGATTTGACAAAATGGCTAAATCATTTCCACAAAAAAAGAGTACTTTTGTAAAAAAAAAGCAAGTTTGATTTACCCATTACTAGTTATCGTTTTTTTAGTTTTAATGATACGTTATTCCAAAGTTTTCCAATTGGATGGACTTTCGAAATGGACAATGCCTGCAGCTTTTATTCTTAAAATTCTAGTTGGACTATTGCTTTTCTGGATGCATATTCAGACCTATGGATTGGAAGAATTAAGCCACGATGGAGGAACTTTTCTGCGCGAGGGCCAGCACCTAAATAAAGTGTTTTTTCAATCTCCAAAAGATTATTTTAAATTGCTCACAGGAATTGGAGAAACACCTGCCTTAATTGCCAAACATTTGTACATGACCGAATATTGGTCTTCGGGAGATTTGACGCTTATCAACGACTCCAAAAATGTTATTCGTCTGCACAGCATCGTGCATTTTTTTTCAGGCAATTCCGTTTTCATTCACCTTTCTATTTTTTGTTTATTTTCTTTGATAGCTTTAAAAAACTTTTTTCTTGCATTCAAACCGTATGTTCAGCAAACTAGCTTCCTTGTTTTTTTAGCCTTATTGCTAATACCAAGCACTATATTCTGGACATCTAGCCTTTTAAAAGAACCATGGGTATTTCTTGGAATGAGCTTTTTAGCGCGGGCGATTTTGTACGATACAAAAATGTATCAGAAAGCTTTATTCACTTTTTTATCCATTATTTTCTTAATCGGTTTTAAACCCTATGTGTTGGTCTGTATTCTACTTGCACTAATCGCTTTTCTAGTTTACCATTTTCTTTTCCGAAATAAATTAATCCCAACAATTTTACTGCTGCTTTCCACTGTTTTTATTGGAGGAATTCTATTGGAAAAACCGCGAGACACAATCGTTCACTACCTTTCTAGAAAACAATTTGATTTTGAGAATGTCGGAAAAGGTGGGTTACATGTTACTGCAGACACGTGTTTTTATTATTTCCGACCTTTTCAATATGGAAATTTAAAAATGACGGGGAATGAAGTCAGATTATTGAAACCGACAGATGCATATATCGCACACTTTGGAAGCATCCAAACGCCAATTCCTGTGCATTTGGTACCAAAAGGAGAAGTGTGGAGAAGGCATTATTTCACGGAAGGTTGCATGAGTTTTATTGAAACAACGCCGATTATGGACAATTCCAAACAATTGGTACGTAATATTCCTGAAGCATTGACCAATAGCGTTCTCCGTCCCTTTCCAAATGATCCCGGAAGCAATTTGAAATTTTTATCCTTTGCAGAAGTTTGGCTAATCTTTGGATTTCTAGTAATTGCTTGGATTAAACGCAGAAAACTGTCGGATACAGAACGGGGAATTATCTTTTCGCTAGCTGTTTTCTCTTTTATTTTGTTCCTTCTAATTGGCTGGACAACACCCGTTTTAGGTGCTATTACGCGGTATCGATTCCCAGCACAATTTGCACTGATACTCATTGGAATGATTCTTTTAAAACCCATAAAAATTCAATCATGGAGAAATATATTTTCATAACTGGTGCTACCTCAGGATTTGGGGAAGCGAGTGCACGATTGTTTGCAGAAAACGGTTGGAACCTTATTTTAACTGGAAGAAGAGAGGAACGACTTCAAAAAATAAAGCAAGAGTTAGAAAATACACATGCTGTTTCTGTTACCACCTTGTGCTTCGATGTTCGCGATGAAAAAGCTGTAAATGCTTCGATAGAAGGAATGCCAATTGCCATTAAACAAAACATAGAAATAGTATTAAATAATGCAGGTTTAGCGGTAGGAAGAAATTCCATTGAAGAAGGAATCACGGACGATTGGGATAGAATGGTGGATACCAATATCAAAGGATTATTGTATGTTACCCGCGCGGTTGTTCCCTATTTAAAAGAAAATAAAAAGGGGCATATTTTCAATCTTGGAAGCATCGCTGGAAAAGAAGTTTACGCCGGTGGAAATGTTTATTGCGCAACAAAACATGCTGTTGATGCTTTATCGAAAGCTATGCGAATTGATTTGGTAGAATATGGAATAAAGGTGACAAACATTGCCCCAGGTGCTGCAGAAACAGAATTTTCTATCGTTCGTTTCAAAGGAGATGCGGCAACTGCAAAAAATATTTACCAAGGATTTGAGCCTTTACAAGCAAAAGATATCGCTGAAACTATTTATTT
>JBEDAD010000178.1:0-5870 GCA_041177985.1 Bacteroidota bacterium
ATTGCTGGAACTGCTTCAATGGATTTTTTTCCATTAGCAATGCCATTTTCAAACGTTAAAGATTGTCCGATAATTGAATCGAAAAATGGTGTATAACTTCTTGCGCCATTAAAAGCCCCAACGAATTCATTTCCGAAACTTTCTAGAATGATCACCACAACATTTGTTCCGTCTGGTAAAATATGCTGCGGCTTACTAAGTTGTATTGGATTGAAAATTTTAAGTTCTTCCTCAAGCGAATAGTAGTTTTTAATTTCGAGCCTTTCCTTTCCATAAGATTTTATCATGGTGAAAGGAGTGTTTAGAACAAGTGCTGAATTCTCCGGATTACTGAATTTTGACGCTTCCATCATCCCAATAGGTTTCAGCTGAAAACCGCCACGTCCTACGATGATTACCAGGGGTAGAAAAAGGAGAACATTTACCAGCAATGGCCAAAGTATTTTTTGAGATGCGTCGTAGGAAATTTTTGTTTTTCGATACAACCATTCTGAAAGAAAAGCAAATACGGCAAGAAAAATGAGTAGAATCCAAAAGTCTTTAATAAAGGTTAACGCCAGTTGTGAGAAATCATTTCCAGCGCCCAATATTGCAAATAAATCAAATGTGGAACGCTTGCTAGTATATTTGAAATATTCGATATCCATTAGATTTAGACCAATCATCAAGGTATTCGTCAGGTGAAAATAAACTTTTAGAATGTTTTCTTTTAACCTAAAAAGCTTTTGCGGTGCAGGAAGTAAATGCAGTACAATAAAAGGAAAAAAACACAATGTAATGGTGATGGTATCGAACCAAGAGGCAACAGCAAATTCATTGAATCCAGCATTAGAAAAACTGTCTCGGTTAAAAAAAAAGAATAGGAATCTGCAAAGCGTCATCATAAAGAAGACGATTCCTAAACGCGAGAATAAGGTTTTAATCCCTTTGAAAATTGTCAGACGATTGTTCATAGAATAGATCAAAAATAAGTATTATTCCCCTTATTTTTTCTATTATTGTGTTAACAAATAGCAAAAGATTTCCACTAAAAACAAATTGTTCCATGAAACATTTTCTCAAAGTCTCGTTCATCTTTTTAATTACGATTAGTTCTCTTACCCCAATTTTTGCGCAGCATGAACAAGCCTTTGTTATTTACAATGCGAAAGGAAAAAAGTTAAGTTACAAAAAACTTCATAAAGCAGTTTTAGAAAAGGAATTTATATTCTTTGGCGAGCACCATGATAATCCGATTGCACATTGGCTGGAATTCGAAGTGTTAAAAGCGTTGTATACAAAGAATGGATTGAATTTACAGGTTGGATTTGAAATGTTTGAGCAGGACCAGCAAAACGTGTTGAATATGTATTTAGAAGGAAATATGGACGCAAAGAAATTCGAGGATTCCTGCAGACTTTGGCCAAATTATAAAACGGATTACAAACCACTGTTGGACTTTGCGAAGGAGAAAAAAATAATGTGTACTGCAACAAATGTTCCTCGAAAATATGCGTCGATGCTGTTTAAAAAGGGAAGAACAGCATTGGATACGATAAGTTCCGCCGAGAAAAATTACATGGCGCCTTTAAATTTCAAGGTCGATTCAACACTTTCTCAATATGCTGTATTAAAGGAAATGGAGCAGCACATGGGCGGAAAAAACATGCTGGAAGCACAAGCATTTAAGGATGCGACAATGGCATATTTCATCCTTTTGAATAAAAAACCGGGTGGAATTTTCTACCATATCAATGGTGCGTACCATTCTGATTTTTACCAAGGAATAATCTGGTATATTTTACAAGCTAAACCGGAAGCAACATTTGCGACTATTTCAACGGTGACGCAGGATTCAATTTATACCTTGGAAAAAGAACATGTTGGTAAAGCTGACTTTATTATTTGTGTTCCAGAAAGTATGACGCGCACACATTGATACTATTTTAAGATCTTACATACAAATAGACTTTTTGAGTGGATTGCTAATCAATCTTTTCGGAGAAATTTATGGGAGCCATCGCAATTCGGTGGTTTTTTGGTGAGTCCACAGGTGCAATCTGTTATTCCTTTACCATTTAAAATTTGTTGGTGGTATTTTTCAATACGTGTGTCGCGTGTACTCGCTTGTTTTGGAGCTGAAAAAAATAGATTGTATGCACGTTGCCGTCCGGGAGTCAATGCTTGAAATGCGTTTTTAAATTGCTCGTCTTCCTTAAATTTTAGTACTAATTCTTCTGGGAAAACCAATTCTGAGTTACTTTTTAGGATTACCTTCAGTCCTGCTTTTTCCGCTTCAATTGCTTCGAAAATATAGGATTTTAGTAACGCTTGTTTCTGTTTTATTTCTTCCACGCTGGTGAAACGAAGAATACGAGCGGATTGTGAATTTTCTGTTTGTTGAATTAATATTCCATTGGAATCTTTTAGAAGAGCGCCTTTCACAAAACTTAGCACACAATATTCTTTAAAACCGCTTATTAAAATTACATTGCTTTTCTGAAAAGTATAACAGGGCACACCCCATTTAAAATCTTCGTTAAGGTCGCAGGAAAGTACAACAGCTCTCAATTCTACCAATTCATCCTGCCATTTTTTGGCTTTGTGGATAAATGCATCAACGTTTGGATTCACATTTAATCGTGTTGTGGAATTTGCTCCAATTCATATAAATCATAACCTTCCGACCAATGGTCTTCAACGACTTCTATTAAACGAAATCCATGTTTTTTATAAAAAGCATACGCAAATTGAGAAGTTCGAACCTTAATAATTTCTATTTTCTCTAAATTATTCAAAATTCCCAATCGAAATTGCACCAATTTAGTTCCAAGTGCGTTTCTCTGAAAATCCGGTAGAATAGCATCCCAACTTAAAAATCCAATTGTTTTATCTTTCGAATAATTGATTCCGCCACTTCCAACAATTTTCCCATTTACTTCTACTACAAAATATTCCTCGCGTTGATTTTCCAAGTAGTATGCGAGTTCTTCTTCCTCCTCGTGCGCAAAAAAAGCTGGCGTATTTAGGCGAATTAATTCCAATACTGCTTCTTTATCGGAATGTGCGTATGGTCGAATAGAATCTGTGTTGTTCATTTAGTGTTTTTTCTTAAAATTTTAGTCCAGCAAAACGATTTTTCATCCTTGGATTTTTGGATGGATTTATTTTAGTGCTGCTGCTTTTAGTTTTGCGTTGTCCATTAAAGCATCTGCTTTTTGATCCGCTTCCTTTTCAATTTTCGTTGCTTTTTCTTCGGCCTCTTTTTTCAACTTATTACCGGCAATTTCAGCTGCTTTTTGTTTCAGCGGATTTCCTCCAGCTTGTTTCGTGAGATCAGCGGCCTGTTTTGCAGCTTCTGAGCGAATAGCATCAGCGGCTTTCTTTGCCTCTGTTTTTAGTTTGTCTGCATTCTTTTGCGCTTCAGCAAGAATCTGTTGTTTTTTGGCTTCAATGTCTTCTTTTACTTCCTTTATTTTTTCGCCAACAACAGCTTTTACAGTGTCTTTTATCGTTTCTTTGACCTTCTCAATTAGTTGTTCTTTGAGATTTCCCGTTGCTTCAAGTATCGCTTCTTTGAAATTCGTACTGATTTTTGGATTTTTCACCGTTCCGGCAACTCCAACTGAAACAGGTAAAAAGTCAGGAAGCGTTTTGATATCCAATTTAGGAGAAATTTTATTCACACCAGCAATAGCTTGTTCAGCTGACTTAATCATTTTTGCTGGAATTTCCTCTTTTGGAATTAGCATTTTTAAGGCGTAATCGATGTCTTGCTCAAAGGAAGTAGAACCAGAAACGGTTGTTTTTATTTTTCCAAGTTGCACATCAAACGGGGTAACATTAACTTTTCCATCCGCAAATTTAAATTTCGTTTTTAAGTCCTTGATGGTTTGCGAAGCGAGTTTGCTCATATTCAATACTTCGCCCATTTTTACTAATGGTTCAAATCCCGAAATTGTTAAAGATTGCGAAGATAGATCTCCTAAACCGGTTAAACTTGCATAAATTGGTTCTAAATTGGCGGTAAGATCCGATTTCATGCTAAAATTAGAGCTGATTTTTCCAGAAGCATAATTCGAAATTGGTGCTAATTTTTGAATGGTTATGAAATTTTTAGCAAGGTCTTTCACATTTATTTCCTGCAATGAATAAGCTAAATCCATTTTTGGTTTTGTGTGATCTTTTGTATCGTAGCTACCCTTTAAGGCAACTGTCCCGCCCATTGTTTTCATGGTTAAATTATCCAATGAAGCAACTTCCTCTTTTACACGAACATTTCCAGCAACAGCTTTTATGTCCATGTTATTGTAGCGCAGATTAGCAATGTTAGTTGCAAGATTGAAGTCTATATTATCTGGTATTAAGGTCGGTTGGACAGCAGTTTCGGCAACCGTTTCAGTTGTTGCAGTTCCTGTTTCCGTTGGAACAAGTTGCATCAGTTGATCGATATCCAGATTTTTTGACATAAAGGTGAAATTCCCCTTCAATAATTCATCCCGGAAGATGTATCCCATGTAATTGTCGATCGTCCCAACCATTTGAAAGTCTGAGTTTCCCGTTTTAGCAGCCAATTTCTCTAAACGCACGTTTTTCGGGTTAAATCGGAATAGCATTTCTTCGATTGTAATTTTATCAGACAAATCTTTGGAAGTGTAGAGCATGTTTTTTAACTCCAAAGTTCCTTCTGCTTTAAATGCTTCGTAATCGCCCTTATCCAAGGAACTCATGCGTCCATTTATAGCAACATCGGCGTTCATTTTACCGGAATACGATTCGCCTTCTGCCATTGGGATTACCTTTTTCAATGTTGCAAGATCCAATTTTGCTTTAATTTTCGAAACGAGCAATGGATCGGTCATAGGATTGCGCATCTTTAAATTTGCGTCTATGGAATTCCCAACAAAATCAGCGTGAAATTTAGCAACGTCAATTGTCATTTTATCCATTTCCGTTCCACCTTCAAATTTAGAATTTGCATCCATTACAATATTGGTAATCGTACCTGGAAGATCTGGATATCGAATGGAAGCATTCGCCGCGTTTAGCGTAAAATCCCATCCTGGCATGCTTGTTTCGTCCATTCTGCCTTTCACGAATCCTGCCATTTTCATATTTCCGGTTGTTACCATATCTTCATAACCCGTTTTATAAAATGTTGGAAGCAAGGATAGAAATTCTTTGAACGTTGCTTTAGAGGCGTCCAATTTTAGATCCATTGCATCATAATCCTCAAACATTTCGTAGAATCCGTCAACGGAAAAATTCAAGGCATTTAAGTTGAATTTATTTTCTTTTAGGGTGAATTTGGAGGATTTATCTGTGAATTCCATTAAAAAATTGGCCAAAACTGCGGTTTTAACTTCTGTTAAATAGGAAATCCCTTCCATGTCAAACGAAAACTGATCCATATTGGTACTTGTTTCAAAATCGACAATTGACTCCGTTAAATCGCCTTTTCCAGAATGGTTTAAGTTTTTGATTTTTAACGACATATCGTACGCTTGGTCGTCGTAATTAACCGTTCCTTTTGAGATGCTGTATTTCTTCAGGGAAAGTTTGAAATTGGAAGGTTCTTCTAGTTCCTCCGGTGTTTTTATGGAATCGGGCTTCACGATATCGTAATTTGCAGTGCCATCTTTTAAAATACGGATATCAAAGGATGGTTCTTCCAAGTGAATTGCATCGATTTCAATTTGAGATCCACCAACAACATTCCAAAAGCCAACATCTGCGCGAAACTGTTTGATTTTGGCAAGTTCAATTCCCTTGAATTTTCCTGTTCCAACAAGTTTTGTATCGTCCAGTTGAATCGTCATATTGGGAAATGTACTGATAAACGTAAGGTCAAAATCGCCCATGGATAATTCCGCTGTCAACGATTTGTTTAC
>JBEDAD010000179.1:0-5672 GCA_041177985.1 Bacteroidota bacterium
GAAAACCGTAGAATTTAAATTCGTCGTTAAGCTTGGGTTCAATTTTAAGACAAATTGACTGCTGTTTGGATTCACAAATGCAGCATTCACAACCGGAAAATTTCCACCTGCCGATTGTCCCAGCAAAAATACGTTATCGTTTCGATCGATTTCCACAAAAAATGCTTGGTCAGAGTTTGCCGTTCCAACATAACTTGCCTGAAGGACATTTGCACCGCTGGAATTCAATTTCGCAACAAAACCATCTGTTTTCCCACCATTGAAAGTCGCTTGCCAACCTCCAGCTGTATTCGGTAAATTGGAAGAACTTGTTCCGCCGGCAAAAACAATATTGAAACTAGAATCTATTTTGACGGAATAACACGCATCGTTGTTGCTGCCGCCATAGTAACTTGACCATTGCAAGGTGGAAAGATTTGAGGATAATTTAAAAATTACGCCATCTTGCATACCGTTATTTGTCGGTTGAAAAGCATTTAAAACGGGAAAATCTGTAGAACGCGTGCACGATGCAACCAAGCAATTGCCGAGAGAATCCAGCATGATTTCTCCCCGAAACTGATCCCCATAATTCGATGTTAACGAATCGTAGGAAGCAACAGAATTGTAGGTTCCGGAACTCACTTTTGTATTTACACCATCGTTGAGCGAACCACCAAAATAAGTTGAACCCAATAAATTTTGCCCATTGGAACTAATTTTTGCAACATAAATGTCTGTTCCCTGGTTAGAGAAATAAACGCCGTTAAAATAATGGTTCGAATTTGGAGCACCACCGCCATGAGTTGCTTGAAAAGCATTTACCATTGGGAAATCCGTACTGGAAGTTGCACCATATAAATACACATTGTTAAACTTATCGCAAATCAGACTATGTACCGTTTCGGTTCCCTGTTGGTCGTTTCCGCCGCCAAGAAAAGTAGTCCACAGCATCGTTGTCCCATCCGTTGAATACTTGGAAATAAAAACATCTGTGATGCCATAACCAAGTCCGTTTCCGTTATTGGCAACTGTAAAATTTGAATTCACATCGAAGGCAGAATTATCTGGTGTTGGGTAGGAATTTCCATAAATCGTTCCGCCGGAATACGCAGTTCCATCATAACCATACGTTGCTGTCATTCCAAAATTATCCGTAACAGAGCCAGAATAGGTTGCAAAAATCAAAACCGGATCAATGACTAAAATTGCGGAAGGATTGTACGTTCCAAGTTTAAATTTCACTTCCCCATTTGTAAGTTCAAATTCACAGGGGACTTCCAGTATTTTTCCATTCACAACTTGGTACGCATACGGCTTTTGTTCGATAATATTCCCGAGTTCCGTTGCAACGATTAAGTTACCTTTCTTGTCAATTTTCACAGATTTTTGTCCGGAATAACTAAAACCAATAGCACTTGGATTTGCCTTTGGCTGGACATGAAATTCGTATTTTAACTGATCCTGTTCCTCAATTAATTTCAAATCGATTCCTGCATAGAATTCTTTCAAAATTGCTTCGCCGTAACCTTTCACATTTTCCTTCCAGCGGTCAGGATTATTTCCTAAAAAATAATTGTAGTAACTAGCCGTTTCGTGGTGCTTTTCGATGTGTGTTACTTCGTTGGCACCACTAAAATTTAGGTGAACAACCGTTTGGCGGATAGCAGCTTCCAAACCGGTAGCATTCAGATTCCCATGGTTTTTCTGCATGTTGGAATAATCCTGAAGGTGAAAAACAAACTTTCGCTGTTGAACCCACAAGTTTCCAGCTGAAAAATGCGTTTTGAACAAAATCGGCTTTTCCCATTGCCCTTTGTTTTCAATAAAAGCATGCTGTATCGAATGGTTGTGCGCAGTTTCCTGCGCGAAATGTGGGGTAAAAACCGTTAAAAATAAAAATGCTATAAAAAATCTCCAAAACATCCGTGCACTAGTTTGTGAACTAAATTAGTGAAAATCCCTATAAAGACGCTCATATTTTGGAAAAGGTTTTAGTTCTGATAAGAATATACTAAAAAATAAAAATCCCTTAACAAAAAGTTACGCTAAAGGATTTTTACACGGATTTAAAATATATAAATTATATTCTAACTAATTTTCCTCTGTAATTAATATTTGCACCTATTATTTCATAAAAAACCAACTCGTTATTAAATTGATTTCCCCAAACAAAATTTTGCGTTCCGTTTGAAATAAAATGCTCATCTAAAAGTTCACCACTCAAGGAGTAAAACCGTATTGTTATATTTTCGGAAAGCTCAGTAAATCTAAAATTTGCATAATCGATAAATGGATTCGGGTAAACAGATAACTTGGTGTCACTACCCATTATTTCATTCGAATTCAAGAATGCTGAAGCATCTAATTCCATAAACCAGCAATCTGCGCCTCCTTTAGATGGAAGGGCCTTGTTTCCGGAAATACCGCTTTCTGAGTATGAACTTAAAAATAAATTTGAACTGGAATTCACTTGATTTTGCACTATACCAGCATCAAAACCATTTCCACCATACGTTTCTTGTGCAACAATATTTCCATCTTCATTCAATATCAAAAGCCAAAAATCGAGGGAACCATATAGTGGCGAAGTTTTATTACCAAAACCCGGCATTGAATATGAACCGCCACCAATTACTAATTTGTTCCATTCATTTTTAAAAATCCTGTTCGGATATTCATCATCTGCACCCCCATAAGACTTATCCCAGAGAATATTGAAATCCATATCCGTTTTTATGACCCAATAATCCATATTTCCAAAAGCGCCAAAATGAACGGCTGTTTTATTTCCGGAAGGTTCAGAACTTGAAGCACCTAAAATATAATAGTTATCTCCATCCATCAAGATGTTTCCGTTTTGACCAATTTCAATATAATCTCCGCCAAAACATTTATCTCTCAATACATTAAAATTTTGATCTATTTCCACAATCCAAATATCTTCCTCACCATACCCCATATCTGTTTTATGACCACTAATACCCTCTTTGGCTCCACCTTTTATAACAATTGTCCCTTGCGATGTTAATATACACTTTGCATATGATTCACTATTTAAGGAACCAATTGTTTTTTGCTGAAGAATATTGCCGTTCAATGGATTTATTTCAAGCAACCAAATATCAGATCCACCTAATGCACTTTCTGTTTTGTTTCCCGAAATACCAGATCTGCTTAAGCAGGAGACTAAAATATTTCCATTTTCCAACTCCATTAATTTGCCTAAATCCTCCAAGTCGGTACCACCATATTGCTCTTGCCACAAGATTGTGCCACTCAAATCACAAGCTATCAACCACAAATCAGAACCTCCAAACGAATTCATTGCTTTTTCTCCGGAAAGATTGGAATTAGATTTTGTTATAATGAAAATGACATCGTTAATAATTAGTGCATCATACATTCTATCAACGTTATCTCCTCCAATTGTTTTATCCCAAATTATGTTGTAATTAACATCTGTTTTTACAATCCATATGTCATCAAATCCCCGAGAGTTTTCTGATTTATCCCCGGAAATATTCGAACTAGAACTACCAATGAAAAAATAACCGCCACCTGTTACATCTATAATTCTTGTTAATTCATCATCAAAATTTCCACCAATTGTTTTTTGCCACAATATAGGAGGATTCTGAGATAATAAATTAAGCGAGTAAAGAAAAAAGGTTGATAAAATAAGTATTTTCATAAAATGAATATTTAATGAAAGCTCCTAAAATTAAATTTTTAGGAGCTTTCAATAGTAAAAATTATTTAAGTGCAGTTTGTTGAACACTACTTCCATCATCAAATAAAAGAGTCACCCTTATTTGATTGTAGGGAAAAGATCCGTTACCAACTTCTATTTCACGCTGTAAATCCAGTACTTTTGATAACGTAGTGGTTTCGGCATGAATTACCTGGCCATTTATCTGTTCAAATATGCTGACAACATAATTCGCACTTGGAACAGTATCCCAACAGATATAACCTCCAGATTCATGAGGTTTAATTTTTGAATTTATAGGATTTTTCACCCAAAAATCTTCGTAAATGAGTTAATTACAATAAAAAGTCCCATTGTAATTAAAAAAGTGATTTTCATAGTGATTAGATTCAGATGTTAAATTTTAAATTCAAATATATGATTTATTTCAAATCCTGCAAAAAAAAATTAAGTTTTACCTTTTCTCCTCACCAAATATCCAGCAAAACTCTTAATTTCGTAACAAGGTAAAATTTTAAGTTAATTCATGGATTAATTCAAAATTAAAACTCTTTTATTTCATCCTTATTAAACATGAAAAATCGCATTACATCTCTGTTCAATATTGAATTTCCATTGATTCAGGCTGGCATGATTTGGTGCTCGGGCTGGGAATTAGCGTCTGCCGTTTCAAATGCCGGTGGACTCGGAATTATCGGTTCAGGCTCCATGTATCCAGCGATTTTAGAAGAACATATTCTCAAGTGCAAAGCAGCTACGGACAAACCATTTGCGGTGAATTTACCGATGCTTTATCCAGATATTGACAAGCACGTTGCAACGATTATCAAACACAAAGTTCCAATCGTTTTTACTTCGGCAGGAAATCCAAAAACGTGGACGGAAGAATTGAAATCCCATGGAATTATCGTTGTACACGTTGTTTCCAGTGTGAAATTCGCACTAAAAGCGCAAGAAGCCGGCGTAGACGCAGTGGTTGCCGAAGGATTTGAAGCCGGCGGACACAACGGTCGCGATGAAACAACAACGTTATGTCTAATTCCAATGGTTGCCGAAGCAGTGACTATTCCATTAATTGCCGCAGGTGGAATTGGAACGGGACGCGCAATGCTTGCAGCGATGCATCTTGGCGCAGATGGCGTACAAATAGGAAGCCGCTTCGTTGCAACGCCAGAATCCAGCGCACACCAAAATTTCAAGCAAGTCGTTGTAGAGGCAAAAGAAGGCGACACGCTATTGACATTGAAAGAGTTAACACCTGTGCGTTTGGTAAAAAATGAATTCTTTCACCAAATTGAAAAAGCGTACGAAAATTGCGCAACAACGGAAGAACTAAAAACACTACTCGGCAGAGGTCGCGCTAAAAAAGGCATGTTTGAAGGAGATCTTACGGAGGGAGAACTAGAAATCGGTCAAATTTCCGGATTAATCCACGAAATTAAACCAGCCGCAGCTGTGGTAAAAGAAATTATAGCGGAATACCGCAGTGCCATCCAAGCACAACAAACTGAAAAATTTATATTCTAATGATCACATTTGAACGATTCAAATTAGCGAATGGCTTAACCGTGCTTTTTCACAAAGACGTGACAACGCCGCTCGCAGTAGTAAATACCTTGTACGATGTTGGTGCACGCGATGAAACGGAAGACAAAACCGGATTTGCGCACCTTTTCGAGCATTTAATGTTTGGTGGATCGGTGAATATTGCCGACTTTGACGCACCACTCCAAATGGCAGGAGGAGAGAGTAACGCATTTACTTCCAACGACATAACAAATTATTACAATGTTTTACCCGCTAAAAATCTGGAAACAGCATTGTGGTTGGAAAGCGATAGAATGTTGTCGCTTGCTTTTACAGACAAAAGTTTGGAAGTGCAGCGCAATGTTGTCATTGAAGAATTTAAACAACGCTACCTCAACCAGCCTTACGGCGATGTTTGGTTGGAACTGCGACCTCTTTCCTACCGTGTTCACCC
>JBEDAD010000180.1:0-4189 GCA_041177985.1 Bacteroidota bacterium
TGTTGCGGCTTTTTTTATGTTATAAACCGATTTAAACTTTCAAAAATCAATTCATCTAATTATATTCGCACCTTATAAAGAATAAAGAAATGGCATTAATTGGAAAAATTCGCGAAAAATCGGGATTATTAATAATCGTAATTGGCGTTGCATTGTTTGCTTTTATAATGGGCGACTGGCAGCGAATGACAGAAGGTTCAGGTGATCAAATTGGTTATGGAACTGTTTATGGTGAAAAAGTTGATTTCAAAGCATTTGAAGAAGCAAGTTTGAAATTTCAAGAACAGGATAAAACGCAATTTGCGCAACAACAGCGAGAATACACACCAAAAGACCAAGAAGCATCTATTGATAAGGCTTGGAATTACACAGTAGAAACCTCCATTTTTGAAAAAGAATACGAGGCCTTAGGAATTGAAGTGAGCGACAATGAATTTGATTCCTACCTATATGGTAGAGATGGATTTCCAGTTATGCAAGAATTGTCTCAAGGATTTACCGATTCATTAACTGGTTTGTTTAACCCAAAATTGTTGGAGAAAAGAATCGAAGAAATGGAAACTTCTGAAGATCCAAAAGTTCAAAAACAATGGGAAGAAAGTAAAAAATTCTATTCAGATCGTCGCAAGCAGGAAAAATACTTTGCTTTGTTAGGGCAAGGTGTTTATGTTACAAAACTGGAAGCAGAAGAAGAATATTTTGCACAAAAAGAAATAAAAAGTATTTCTTATGTTGTGCGACGATACAGCGAAATTACAGATGAGGATATCAAAATATCCGATGCTGAATTGGAAAAATACTACGAAGCGCATAAAGATGACAAAAAATACGAAAACAAGACAGCAAGTCGCGAAGTACGTTATTTTGATGTTTTAATAAATCCTTCCAAGAAAGATTCCAACGAATTTAACAAAACGATGGAAGCAATAAAGAAAGGGTTTATTGCAGCTCCCAATGATTCCCTTTTTGTGATGCAGAATTCGGATATTAAAGTTTATTCTTCTGCTAAAAATGCAACTGCGGTTCCGGAATCTAATGAGAAAGCGCAAAAAATGCAATCTTATCCAAACTACATGGATACAATCTTCAAAACAGCTGCTGTTGGACAAGTTGTAGGTCCGTACTCTAGTAAAGGAAATGTTGTTGTATCTAAAATTATTGGTTTTACACCAACTCGAATGAAAGCAAGACACATCTTGTTGTCTACGAATCAATCTACAGATAAAAAAATTATTGCTACGAAGCAGAAAACGGCAGATAGCTTAATGAAGCTTCTTACAAAAGATAATTTCGCTGAATTTGTTACGAAATATAGTGATGACAAAGGTTCTGTTCCACAAGGAGGTTTGATTGACAACTTTATTGAAGCAGACATGGTTCCTGAATTTGCAGCGTTTTGTGCAACTAAAAAAGTTGGAGCAATTGGAGCTGTAAAGACAATTTATGGAATTCATATCATTGAGGTTTTAGAAAGAGACGCTACTACATATCCAGTTTTGGCTTCTGTTCAGAAATCATTCAAAGCGAGCCAGGAAACTACAGATATGAAAGACAGCGAAGTGTATAATCTTTTATACAAATTGGAAGCGAAAATTTCAAATCAATCGGATATCAAAAAGAAATTGGAGTTATTTGACACACTTGCTTTAAAAGCTGGCTACTTTGTACGTCCATTGAATATCGAAGAGTTAAGTCCAAAATTATACGGTTTTGAAACGCAATTTGCGGAAGACAAGATTTTAAAACTTGCATTCTCTGAGGAATCTGCTGTTGGTGATTTAACGTCTGCTCCAATTAAGGAAAAGAACCGTTACATCATTGCAATTGTATCTTCTATTCGTGAAAAAGGAGCCCCAACCTTAGAAGATGCAACAATAGTTATGAAGCGCGATTTGTTGGAAGAGAAAAAAGCAGCTCGTTTAACCAATCAATTGTTGAAGGACAAGAATTTAAAAGACATGGCAAAAAGAGCTAATTCTGAAATAATGAAAGCAGAAGTTACATTTGCAAATCCGCAAATAACTGGCGCTGGATTTGAAGCAGAGGTAATTGGTTCCCTTTTCTCCAATTTGAAAGATGGACAACGCACAATGCCTTTAAAAGGGAAGATGGGCGTTTATGTTATTCGCATCGATAAAACAATAAAAGCTCCAGCAGCTGCAAACTATACTGTAGAGCGTGACCAAATGTTGGCTGCACTCAAAGGTGGTTTGCAAGGTCAAGCGCTTGGAGGATTGAAGAAAAAAGCAGAAGTAGTAGATAATCGTCGTTTTCTAAATGCGGGAATCAGACGCTAGACAATAAGAGACCAATCGAGAAAAGTCACTTGTTCCAGCCATCTTGGTATCGAAATAACGATCTGAGATTAATGGAGTAAGTGACTTTTCTGTTTTATAAACTTTTCAAATCAGCACATATTTTTTCCCAGGTAAGGATTTTACCACGCCTTTCATTTCCAAATGAAACAATTGAACATTCAAGGAAGAAACAGATTGGTTGGTTTTAATAGAAAGCACATCTACATGCTCTCCTGAAGAGTTTTCCAAGATTTTACACACCAACTGCTCATGTGTAGTTAGTTCAACAAAACAACTGCGCTGAACCGCTTTCTTTGTTTGTTCTGTGTCCCAATTCATCTGTTTCAAAAAGTCGGAACCATTTAAAAGCATGTGCGCCTTGTTTTTCTGAATCAATCCGTTGCAGCCTTCCGAAAACTGCTGGCCAATATTTCCGGGAAAGGCAAAAACATCCCGGTTATAATCATTTGCAAGATCCGCCGTAATAAGGGAACCGCCTGACTTTTTGCTTTCTATCACAATTGTTGCGTCGGCCATTCCAGCAACGATTCGATTGCGCATTGGAAAATTCTCGCGATCAGGCCGTGTGCCTGGAATAAATTCTGTTATCAAACCACCATTGAAAAACATTTGTTCCGCAGTTCGTTTATGCACACTAGGATACAAACGATCCAAACCATGGCCTAAAACACCAATGGTTTGAATAGTGTTTTTTACACACAGTTGATGCGCAAAAATATCAATTCCGTATGCCATGCCACTTACCACTTGAATGTTGGATTCCTTTATCTTGAAAATCAATTCTTCACACAAATCTTTCCCGTATTCCGTTGCTGTTCGAGTTCCAACAACCGAAATTACACGCGCTGGATTTGGATCAAACGTACCCTTACTGTAAAGTAATAGTGGCGCATCTTCACATTGTTTCAATCGGCGAGGATAATTGGTGTCCAGATAAAAATGGGTAGAAATGGAATGCTTAACGATATAATCCACTTGTTCTTCAGCTAGTTGCAACGCTTGTTCTCGGCGCATGCTTTGTAGAGTCGATTTTCCAATTCCCGTTAAATGATGGATTTGATTTAGTTTTTCACAAAAAATTGCTTCAATACTTCCCAGTTTTGAAACGAGGTGACTGGCTTTTTTAGGGCCTATTCCCTGGAGAAAGGTAAGTCCAATTTGATGAATTAAGAGAGAGTTGTTCAAGGTTAATACTTTTAAGGTTACTTGAATTTACACAAATAATCCATGTATTTCACTATGAAAAATGGATTATTTTAAACTTCCTATTAAAAAAAACGCTTAAAGAAAGCACGTAAGACGTTGCAATCAAAACTCCTACTTTGTAAATTTTTCAAAAAGGCAACTGTTTGTTTTTTTAATTTGGTATTTTAGCCAAGCAATCGAAACGAACTATTGAATTACTCGACTATGAAACTTTTCGTGAAATATACTTTTCTCGTTCTTTTACTTTTTCCTAAAACCAGTTTTTCTCAAGCCCTTCCGCTGCAAGGAAAGGTGCTTCAGTATGATTCAAAACAAGCAATTATTGGTGCAAAAATTAGTTGCTCAAACGGTCAAAAAGCGATTTCTAATGCAAATGGTGAGTTCCAGTTTGCTGTGGAAAAATATCCAGTTACGTTGATTACTTCTTTCCAACCGTTTTTAAATGATACTACCATCGTTGAATCTGCTGGTAAAGTTACAATTCGATTGAGCGAGGCCGTTCAAAACATTGCTACAGTTGTTGTTTCAGCAGGTCGTAGATCGCAAAAAATGGAAGAAGTATCTATTTCCATGGAGATTCTAAAGCCCGAGTTAATTAATAACAAAGGAATTACAGATTTAGAACAAGCGGTGGATCAGAGTCCTGGCGTTTATGCAATGGATGG
>JBEDAD010000181.1:0-2550 GCA_041177985.1 Bacteroidota bacterium
CAACAGCAAATCGCTGCAATTCCTCCTGGATTTTCAACTGTGTCTGCGTTGCACGTTGCGTGTTTAAAGCCTTGGTCAACGTTTCCTTAAAAATACCGTAGTGAAGATCAAGGGAAACAGCGTCAAACGGTTCTGGCAACAGTTTGAAAAAGGATAGGAAAACGGAATTTCGTTCCTTATATATTTGTAAATCAACAGCTTGAATACTTTCATTTAAAGCTATTTCTTTGTCTTGTAATGCGCTTTCTTGTTTAGAATTAGCGTCCAACTGTTCAAACCACATTTTCAGCGCAAAGAGTTTTTCTGCCGGTATATGTTCTTTTTCGGCTTCTATAATTTTGTCTTCCAGCGATTTTTTAGTGGCAATACATTCGGCTTTCTTTGCAACAAATTCAGAATTTTTATCGGTTAAAGCGGTTAATTCTTTTTGCTGCTGCACCTCCTTTTCCCGCTCAGAAAAGAGCACAGCCAATTTTTCCAGTTCTTCCGCTTTTTTCTTTTTCGAGGCAGAAAATCCCTTTTCGATTTCTAAAGTTGCCAGTTGCACCGAAACACCAGCTAATACAAGTTGTTCGGTTGCCACGTTTTGGGATAATTCGTCCAATAAATGTTGCGATTCTTTGTGTTTCGCCGCTGAATCGTTGGCAGCATCGAATAAATTACTGTACGCCAGTTTCACCCGCTCAAATTCCGTAATACGCTGCTCTTGCTTTACGTCCAAAATTTCCTGCGCTTCTAAAACGGTTAGTTGCGCACGAACGCTAGCTAATTTCTCGAAATTTTGCTGCAATTGTTCCAGTAATTTAATCGCTTTATCTTGCGCTTCTGCCGTGTCTTTTGTTACATTAAAATCAGCAAGAACAGTTTTTAATTCCTCCTCAAATTGGTGGATAGATTCTATGGAAACGGTTTCAAAACCGCGTAATTCTCCTTCCAACAAGTTGAGTTTCTCTTTATTTTGGGCATCCAAAATGGAAACTTTTGCAGAAAGATCAAAGCGCTGTAAACCAAAAAGTTCTTTCAGCATTTTTGTGCGTTCTGCAGGTCCTAATTCCAAAAATTCTTTGAATTGTCCTTGCGGAATAATGATGGTTCGTTTAAAATTTTCGTAGGAAATTCCGACGGCATCTTCCATCTCCATTTTTGTAATCGGAACTAAAACACCTGCTTCTTCACGGTAGAAATCGTGGTTGGCAAGTTTAACATCCTCAAAATTGTTTCTATTTCGTGTTAATTTTAGCTGTGCCACATAGCTTGTGTTTTCTGCTCCAGCACTGAATTTAAAGTGAATCGTTGCTTCCGATGCTTTCAAATTCAACATGTTGTAATAGCGGTTGTCGCCAGTAAATAGAAAACGCTCGGTTTTTCCATAAATAGCCAAAGCCATTGCTTCTAAAATGGATGATTTTCCGCTTCCTACTTTCCCGAAAATCCCGAACAATCCTGCTTCCAGTAATTTTGAAAAGTCAATTACTTGCTCGTCTACATAGGAATACAATCCTTTGATTTTTAATTCTATAGGTATCATATTTCCGAATTTTGACTGATTACTTCCTTGAACAATTGCAGCAGTGCTTCGGGCGGTGCTTCGTTCCCGTTTTTATAGTTAAAAAATTCAACGAATAAGGCATTCATATCTCTGGAATCGTCAATTTCAAATGGGTCTATTTCCTCCGTTTCTCCTTCTTTCAGTCGGATTTTTGGAATTACATCCACGATATAATTTTGCGCTTGGGAAAGCTGTTTGCGCGCTGTTCCATCCAAAAACGTATCTGTTTGAATGGTAACTTCCACGTAAACTTCCGGATTTTCTGCCAACCAACTAACAGCATCTTCGATGGATGCGAATTCTTTTCGTGTTAATCCGCGACCTTGTGTTAAGGGAATCGGCTCATATTTTGCGGCTTTTCCAGGTTCCAAATCGATAATTACCACCTGCTTTTTCTGATCTGCTTCGGCAAAACTATAACTCAAGGGCGAAGAACTGTAAACGATTGGACACGGAATTTTATCAATGGAATGGTAACGGTGTAAATGTCCGAGCGCAACATATTGCATTTGTTTCGGAATATTTTCAGAAAAAATTGGCTGCGCTCCACCGACGTGTAAAATAGATTTTTCGCCTTCTGGTTCTGCTTCTACTTTTCCTCCTTTTTTCATGAAAAACAAATGCGCGGTCAGTACGTTTACGCCTTTTGAATCGCAGTATTTATCTGCTAATTCCCGCCATTTCTCTTCCAATATTTCCCGAAGTGCGCTTTCCTTTTTCTCCATGCCTAAATAGGTTTTTAAACGCAATTCGTTGGCGTAAGGAGTGAAAATAACACGCAATAGCGGTTTATTCTCTGCCATTTTAATTTCTAGAAATCCTGCTTCGGAACGCGTCACTTCGATACCTCCATCGGTGGTAAAAGGTTTAATCTCTGTATCCGGAAATCCGCATAGGATAATACCATTCATTTCTGCCAACGGATTTGGTGCTTCTACCCGCTCCGGCATATCGTGGTTTCCGGCAATTGCTAAAACAGCACGTTTACCATTATTCGTCAA
>JBEDAD010000182.1:0-3781 GCA_041177985.1 Bacteroidota bacterium
GTTTCTCGAATCCGATCCATATTCCATTGTGCGCGTTTTTTCCAAAGGTCTTTTCGGGTAACGAAAACAACCATTTCTTTCGCCGTTTTTGCTGCAGATTGATTCAAGCACAAGGGAATAAATTTTTGCTTCTCTTCTTCCGAGTGAATCCAATAAAACTCCCACAATTGCATGTTACTACTATTTGGCGAAAGTATAGCCCTTTCTAAACTGTGTTTTATTACTTCCTCCGGAATAGCGATGGCTGGATCAAAAGTTCTGTTGGAACGTCTGTGTTCTATAATTGCTTGAAATTCTTTAGCGTACATATTTTACAATTCTTTTAATTTATAACGTATGAAATCGTTTTTTACGTTTGAGTAGATGGAACAGGTATTGTAATTACAGCGCGAAATGTAGGAGAAAGTAATCTTTTCTAACGTTCATTTTGATCAAACAGGAGAAGCACATCAAATTAGTGCATAAGTTGGAATTTCGTCCTAAATTTCTATGTGTTAATTTACACCAATGTTTTTTCAAAAACAACTTTCACTTGTTCCAATGCAAAATCGATTTCTTCTTTTGTGGTGTATCTGGAGAAGGAAAAACGCACATTCGGACGCGACATATCTGCATGAATTCCTTCCAAAACGTGCGAACCTTTTGCCGCACCGGAAGTGCACGCAGATCCGCCACTAACCGCCACACCTTTCAAATCGAGTGTAAATAACAACATTCCGGCTTTTTCAGTTTTCGGGAAACACACATTTAGAACAGTGTACAGCGATTTTTCAGGATCTATTTCTCCATGAAAAGCAATATCTTCAAATATTTCTCTTAACTGATCAATCATATAGGTTTTAAGCCCTTGCACATGTTTTTGGTGGCCTTCCAAATCTTCGTAAGCCAATTCCATTGCTTTTGCTAAACCAACAATTCCGTAAACATTTTCCGTTCCACCGCGCAAACCACGTTCTTGAGAACCGCCATGGATTAAAGCTTCCGCTTTTCTATTTTTATTGATATATAAAAATCCGATTCCCTTGGGTCCATGAAATTTATGTGCAGCGCAGGTAATAAAGTCCAAATCCAATTCTTTCAAATCCAGGAAATAATGTCCCATGGTTTGAACGGTATCGGAATGAAAATATGCATCGTATTTGCGACACATTTCACTCACTACTTTTAGCGGAAGTAAGGTTGCAATTTCATTATTTGCGTGCATTAATGAAACCAAGGTTTTTTCGCCAGTTTGGAGTAAACGTTCTAAATCTTCCAAATCCACCAATCCACTTTTGGAAACTTTTACATAGCTGATTCTTGCGTCGCCAGATTTAGCGATGGCTTCTGCAGTATGGCCAATAGCGTGGTGTTCTATTTCAGAAGTAATAATATGCGTAACACCCATTTGGTGAACGGATGAAAAAAGCGCCATGTTATCCGCTTCCGTTCCACCAGAAGTGAAAATAATTTCGGAAGGTTGACAATTCAGCAGTTTTGCGATTGTTCTGCGGGATGTTTCTATCCATGCTTTGGATTGCCGGCCATAAAAATGCGTCGAAGATGGGTTTCCAAATCCTTCTTTCAAAACAGGAAGCATTGCTTCTACAACTTCCGGAGCAATTGGCGTTGTGGCAGCATTATCAAGATATACACGCATAAAATTAATTTTGGCGAAGATACAAATTTGTTGCTAAAACGGACACTAATTTAAAAGCTATTCTACTTTGAATTAGAAGTGAAAAATTTGGTAAGCAGTGCATAAATGCCAAAGTAAAAAGCGTTCACTAGAGATAAAAGGAGTAGTTTAAAAAGGGATAATCAGAAATTAAAGATTTAGGAAACCGAAAGTTTTGACAAAAAAAAAGCGATCTATTGTGATCACTTTTTAGATTTAGTTGTGTATGTTTTACATCCACTTTGCAGCAAATCGGTTAAAATCTGCACGCAATTCCTTGAAATTTTTCTCAAAGCCAACAATCAGATGTTGTTCTTTTGTATGGTATTCAACTTTTGGATGGTCTATTGCAACTTGATTTTTATCCACTTCTAGCTCCAGCGCTTTTTCATTGTTTTTAATTAAATGTGAGATTTCGTTGATTGCATTTTCTTGAATCATCAATTGATTTTGAAATCTTTCCGTATCTACCATTGCCTCAGCGGACGAATTTTTTGATGCTATTTCATTTAAACGGCCAGTTAAAATGGTTACTTCGTCCTTGTAGAAATCTAATTTGCTTGACCATTCTGTGTTTTCCTCGTGTTGCTTGTAAACGGATTCTTGTGTTTTCATGTTTTTGTGTTATTAAGATGACAAATCAAATTTCAAAAAGGTTTTTACTCTATTCCTTCGAGCAACAAAGGTTTTCAAATTCTGCTAAAAAAAACATGATTACTATCATACTAGCGATTGATTTGCATCACTTATCTCCAAATGAAAAGTAGTATTTTGAGCATTTTATTTTGGGCGTTTCCCTCTCGGGTCGGGCTTTTCGTTGCAATCTTTTGTTTTTGAAATAAAAGCAAAAGGATTTTCACTTCCATCCCTAACGCAAACAATTTTCTATTTTGCAGGTTTGTGGCAACAACTCATCTCTGCCGCTGGCGTTTGTCGGAAGTGGGTTTTGGTTACAGAAACTTTTGGACTTACGTACGGAATACCGAGATTCATTCCCCGGAGCACGATGAGTAAACCTACAACAGTCAAAAGATACGGAACGATTTTAGAAAATTTATGGCGCATTTTAGCATCGATTCTATTTGCTGCAAATCCAACTGCAATCATGGATGGCAACGTTCCAATTCCAAAAGCAATCATTGCGGATGCGCTACCAAGTGGATTTCCAGCTAAAAGGGAATTTAAAAGCGCAGCGTAAACCATTCCACAGGGTAAAAGGCCATTTAAAACCCCTAGAATCCCGATTTTGAAAGGCGATTTGGAAGTAATTACCTTCCCAAGACTTTGACGAATGAAATCGTGTATACCAAAACTAGGGAACTTGGAGAATAGTGCTGCGCTGTACCATTTTTTCCAGGCAAACACGATTAAAAATAAGCCCGATACAATACTTAAACCTTGTAAAAAACCCAGAGTTTGAATCGTTAATCCAATGCTTCCGACAAGTAATCCAAGAATGGAATAGGTAAGTATCCTACCAAAATTGTAGTGTAAAACGCCTTTTAAAATCGTCCAGTTAGAAGTTCTGTTTACCGGAATAGCCAATGCAATAGGCCCGCACATACCAATACAATGTAAGTTGGAAGTAAGACCTAAAATAAATCCTAATACTAAAACAGTTTCCATATTATATGGTTATTTCCTCCTTCTGTAGACACGGTTTTTGGTTGTGTTTAAAATGGAGTTGGATGGAATAATTACCTTTTTCTAACGTCGTTTTAGGAACTAAATAGGTTTTCGTTCCGTTAACCTGAAAGAGTTTGTCCAATTTTGTATTGTTTGGACGAAAAAAATGGATTTCCACTTCTGTTATTTTTGTTTTTTCCGGCAATTGAAACACAACAAATTCGGCGTTGGAGGAAACTCCAATTCTACTGTTTACAGCGTTGAAATTTTTCATTGCCGTAATTTCTTGTTCGTAATTTATTTCTTTTTTGTAGTAGTCTTCGCTTTCCAAATCAACGGTGTGCAGCATAATGTTTACAACCAAAAATAGGATAAACCCCATGAAAAGTGCCATTGCTAAAATTATTCCTCTTCCCCAATTCATAGTGTATCTGTCTTTTGTTTTATAATGTAGGACCGATGAATTTTGTTTTCACCGTTTGAATTTCTTTTCCGTTT
>JBEDAD010000183.1:0-9333 GCA_041177985.1 Bacteroidota bacterium
AACTTGAAATTTCAGTCCGCGTTCGTCTTCCATTACTTCGTGTGTCACAGTCAATGGTTTGCCAATCATGGCCTTTTCATTGTTTAGCAATTTTCTAACATCCCCTTCGCTGTATTGAACCGCAAGCGACGAAGCAAAACCATTTTCAGTATTTTCTCCAACCAATACATAATTCAGTATTCCATCGGAAACAAACCCTTGAAAGGTCGTTTCAAACTCTTTTTCTTTGTTCAGCACCCGCATTGCTTTTGCTATTGAACACACTTTTGGAGAAACAGCTGTAAAAACTGCTTCTTCGAGATCTTCTTCGTATTCGGTAATTCGTTCCTTAGCGTAAATTGGATTTTCTTTTGCATCATAATACGTGATAATTTCGACAAATGTTGGTTCTTTTCGCTGGTTGTCAAAGAAAACCTGTTTTGTCGCGATTTTTTTTCCTTCTTCGATGTAGAAAATGTTTCTACCATAATTTCCGGAGGGAACATCTGAGAAAATTTCTTCGATCTTTACCTCGCTATCTGCCTTATTCAAATAAGCGATTACTTCGATTGTTGAGCCTTCATTGTTGTTGTAAGAAAGGCTATTCAGAAAGGAAAGTTGCGTATCCGAATCGATTGCTGTGATTTTATTTTCAAAAATTTCCTCTCCCTTGAAAGAAGCGGATTTAGTTACATTTTGTGCATCTATCGTCGGGTCTTTTTTGGTTTCACAGCCAAACAAAATACTTAAAGTTAAGATTACACAAATACCTATTTTCTTATCCATCGTTAGAACTTTATTCAATAACTAATAATTTATACAAAAGTAACAAGATTACACCATATTAAAGCGAAAGTATGGCAATAGGTTATGGCAAAAATAGATTTCAGGAAGAAGTTAAACGGAAAGAAGGCATGATTTACCTGATAATTGCAATACTTCCTGTAAACGTTCTTCTGTCATCGATATAAGGCAATTTGTAAACAACTTCATACGTATACATTCCATCTTGCACAAGTCTACCGCCATAGGTTCCATCCCATTCAAAATCCTTGTTCAGAGATTCAAAAACGATTTCTCCCCAACGGTTATAAATGGTAAATCTAAAATTGTACGCATCAATTCCGTCACCGAAAACCGGTTTGAACGTTTGATTAAACTCATCGTCATCTGGGGTAAATGAATTGGGAACATAAAAAATTACTGTTTCTTCCGTGATGAAAACATCCGTTGCACTAGCGGTGCAGCCAAATTCATTTGTAACCAAAAGAATGATTTCGTAATTAGCAGCATAATTTTCCGCGTAAGGATGCGTTGGATTCATTTCTTCTGAAAAAGGACTGCCATCCCCAAAATCCCAGGAATATGTAACTGCTCCGTTAGAATTGTTTACAAAACTAAGAACATTAGAGAAATTGGAGGCATCCGAAAGATCAAGCGTGAAATTTGCAGTAGGATTTGGGTTTACGATTACCTGCGCTTGAACGGAGTCGATGCAGCCATCAGCAGATTCTCCGACCAAGGTATAAAGTGTATTCCCAAGGGGAGAAACATTTGCGGTAGAATCATTTATTAAATTCAAAACAACTGGATTCCACGTATAAATGAACGCTCCACTTCCATTGAGTTGGGCAATTTCACCGGCACAAATTTCAGTCAAATTGGGTGTTAAACTTAGTACCGGTAAATCTAAAACTGTAATTAAAATGGAATCTGTGTTTTGACACCCATTCCCATCTGTTCCCAATACAGAATAGAATCCAGAATTTTGAGAAATAAAACCATTTATATCACCGGTAGTTACACTAAGATCTGTTCCTGTCCAAAGATAACTATTGGCTGCAGGATTAGCCGTTATCGCAATTGCATCGCCAAAACAGGGTGTTGTATCGCTACTTTGTAAGGTGAATTGCGGTAGCGGAAAAATTTCAATATCAAAAGTGTCAGAAGAAATACAACCACTCGAACTTGTTGCTAAAACAACATAATTGGTTGAAATAGTTGGTTGGAGTAAATAAACGGAAGCGGAAGGATTTGCAGTAAATGTTGGTGTCCAGGTATAAGAAAAATTTGGATCCAAAGCAGTTGTAATGGAATTTCCAATGCAAAATGCAGTATCTGGAATATCAAAATCCAAGGAATTCACCAATGTTAGATTCAAGGTAACAATGGAATCGCAGCCAAACGAAGTAGACAATGTATCTACATAAATTCCGGAATTGAAAACCGTGTCATTTTGAAATACATAGTAATTGGAATCACAGATAACTTGGCTGACACTTGTATTTTTTGTTGGTTTAACGTTTACTACCACCACGTCTGTTGTTGGACAAACACCAGGGCTAGATGCCAAACTTGTAGAAACGGTATACGAAACATTAATTGCAGTAGTTCCAGGATTATTAACTGTAACCATAGGATTTGCGCTATTTATATTGCTTACTCCAGTTGCTGGAGACCACGTATACACATAATTTGGATTTGGCGCCGAGCCAATTTGGACTGGTTCATCGTCGCAGGTTACAACATTTACACCCGCATTGGATGGCGCTTGTTGTGTTAAAATAACCACATTTTTAATGGAATGTTGGTCATTTGCGCCACCTGTACTCGCTGTAAAACCCATATAACCGGTAAAATTAACCGGAAGTGTGCCCGTCAAGTATAAGATATTATTGATAAAAAAGTTAACCACACCATTGTTGTAGGTTACTCGTGCGGGTTGGTAGGCGTTGCTTCGTATAAAGTTTAAATTCCCAGCGATATTTTGAAGTTTAATAATTCCTAAAATACATTCACTGTACCCGATACCACTATACATTTGTAATTCTGGGTTTGCGCCACCGCAATTATCCCAGGTATCTATTACCACTTTCAATCCATTTGCCGTTGCTGGAATTCCGACACCACCTCCAGAAACAAAACCTGTTGGTGCAACATTCAAAAAACAAAACGCAAGTCCATCCGCTGCGGAACCTCCCCAAATTCGATAATCAAATTGCACTTCCCAATTTGTGCAAACGCTTAAATTTATTGGAGAATTATAGAAAACCGCACCACTTTGGGTATTAAAATTATTGGTTAATATCAATTCATTAGTGAAGTTGTCTGCATCCCCAGGCGTATCTCCCACAAAGGCATTGCCCGTTAAATTCCAACCCGTTGTCGGCATTGCTGTAGGGGTTCCCAAGCTTGCAAATACATAATTTTGAGCAATCGAATGGTTGCTTGAGAAGAGTAAAAATAACGCGATAAAAAAACTGACTAAACGCATTTCATTTATTTATTAGCTATTATTATTTCAAAATAGAAAAATATAATTTGGATAAAAATACAACTTTATTGATATTGAACAACTATAATTTTGATTTTACTAGTGGCTATTATGGTAAAAACAGCACTTATTAATGTTGAATTAGATGAGTCGTATGTTTTTATTATATGTTTTAAATTATCTGATGGGTGTGACTTTGGGAAATTACTTGCTAAAGTATTTCACAAAATTGTTTTCAAAAGAAGTGAAATTGAGGGATATGAAATACTAAAAGCCAGTCAAAATTGAATGGCTTTTAGTTCTTTATCTGCTCTTTTGATTACACAGAATAATTAGTTTTCTATTCCAATAAAACCTTAACTACTTGGCTCCCGAACTGCAAGAAATAGATACCACTATTTAGTGATTCATCCATCTTAATTGTACCTGTGGCGCTTCCTTTTTGCACTACTTCACCTTGAATATTCAAAATGAGGTAATTACTTGGACTTGCAATTTCAGGAATATATAACACTCTCTCCAACCCTACCGGATTTGGATAAAGATATAGCTGCTTAACTTCTTCCTTGATTCCGGCATCTTCTATTATTAGATTGATGGTTACAGTGCTGTCGCAGCCCTGCAGTGAACTAAAGAATTGTGTGTAGGTCCCTGGGGCATTGTAAACTACTCCGTTCCAAGTGAAACTTCCGAAAACGGTTGAATCGAGTGTTATGGATTCTATAGGATAAATTGCCAAATCTAACGCAACAATTGAATCGCAGCCGTTAGTGGTCAAGAACGTATCGATATATATTCCACTAGAAAAGTAGGTCTGACCATTCCATGCGTAGGACCCACATGCATCCGCAACAATATCTTGGTTGCTTGGAGACGAAACAGTAAGGTTCAATAAAATGATTGAATCGCAACCCCAAATCGTAGAACCCTGATAGCTATACGTTCCACTTTGATTGTACGTTTGGCCATTAAATGTGTAAGGAACACAACTAGTCGCATTTAACGTCGTTGACGATTGCAAATGTTGGTTAATGACGATACTCGTTACCGGACTTTGTCCGCAACTATTTTGGGCTCTGACTGAAAGATTTCCCGATTGAAAACTTTGTGTAAAGAGTAGATTGATATTCGTACCGACACTTGATCCAGTAGCTCCATTTGGGGCAGTCCAAATATAAGATGTCGCGCCCGACACACTACTAATGCTGTATTGTTGTCCACCACCAGTGTAACAAAAATGCAACGAACCGTTTATTGCACTTGGGGACACTGGTATTGTGTTTAGCGCAACTGTAACAGCCAAACGATTCGTCGATTGGAGACCGTTTACAGTTTGCGAAGCATAGTAGATACTTCCATTTACCAAAACGGTATTAGTTGCCAGCGGACTTCCTCCAATTGGTGTTGCGTACCATTGGATTGCACTACCACTCGCCGTTAATTGTGCTAAAGTAGCGCCTGTACACAGCGTTTGTGTTGATGCACCAGTTGGTGCGGCTGGCGGCTGAATAAGTGTGAAATTCGCAGAAGTTGCACCACGATTTCCACCGCCATGATAGCTGTAGCTGAATGATGCGGTGTTTGAACGTGCCCAAATAAGACCAATTGATGCTGGAGTTGCAGGAAACACATAATCATTAGCATCGCCTGTATTTAGGGCACGAGTTGCAATAATCGTTCTTACACCGGCATTCACCGCATCAGATGTAATTGCCCAATTCTGCTGTCCATCGGTTACTGGAGCATTGAATCCCGTTAGCTTACAGTCAAATGCGGTGAGCGTCCCGGAACTGTGCACGCCTACCACGTCTGTTCCGTTGGTCATTGAGTTCGCATTAAATCCAACCGCGAACCATCTACCAGATGGACCAGTTAATGTTAAAGTAACTTGGGTGCTAACGTCGATTTTAGCAGTCATAGCTAAGCCGCTGGTGCTGCTCAAATTAACAACTCCAGTGGTATACGTTTGACTAAAACTATTGATAGTGAGACCTAGAAAAATTAGACTCAGCTTAATTCTACCTTTCAATTTCATGGAATATTTCATCGTATTTAGGATCATTATATAAAATTAATAATTGTTTAATTGTTCTTTCTTGTTGATCTATGATATTCAAATTTGCGTTATATTTCAAAAGCAAAGAGATTGCATCGTACCGTTGTAAGGTAAGGGCAAAATGTAT
The DNA here is from genome assembly GCA_041177985.1 of Bacteroidota bacterium. Lineage (GTDB taxonomy): Bacteria > Bacteroidota > Bacteroidia > Flavobacteriales_D > Crocinitomicaceae > M0103. The sequence goes on from JBEDAD010000183.1 coordinate 5,437, forward strand.
TGGATAACCTAATTGTTGAAATTGGCAAGTGTCATTTACATTCACTCCTTTTTTTAGTATTACCTCCAACATTTCGATGTTGTTCTTGTAAATGAGAGCATAAATTGCTGAACCTTCGCCATAGCAATAGGTTAAGTCTGCCCCTTTCTCAATTAGCAGATTCGCAACTTCATTGTTTCCTCGATAGGCAGCCAAGAGAAAAGGACTAGATCCATGCTCGGAGATCAAGTTGACGTGCTCTGGAAATTTTTTGAGGTATTCTTCCATTTTCTCTGCCGTTCCTGAACGTGCCACGTCAAAAACGCTTTGCGCATGCAAAGAGGAGCTTAAACACAAGAATATTGCTAGATTTTTGAACATAGTTTAAAAAATTTATTCAATGTAACATTTACACTTTTAGTTTGTGTGTCCTTGATGTAGTGCTGCGTGTATGGGCGATTTCGTAGCACAAAGCTTCATTTAACTAAGGAGCCGCCAATTTTTTTTAGGTGCTGTTAGCGAACGTTATTCTTTTATAAATTTTGTATTTATGGAGCCATGATTTTGACTAAAAACTTTCATGAGATAGGTTCCAGATGGATAATTGGAAGTATTTAAAATGAATGTATTAGAATTCAAAACCGTTTTGAAAATAAGTTTACCTGTCACATTATACAGTTCTATTTTTTCCATCTGATCTTCCTCTAAATGTATTTTTAGGACATCCTTTGATGGATTTGGATATAATGTTACTGTGGTTTCTATATCAATTGTGGGAATTGACAGAATTGTTGATATATCAAACACTCTTACATGTCCTGAAAAGGCACCATTACCATCATTAGCGTCGGCACCAATAGCCACGACACTTCCGTCAGCCGAAATATCTACCGAATAACCTAATTCATCATAAGAAGCCTCTCCGTTAATATCTTCGCCCATTTGTGTCCACACTCCACCTATATTTTGAAAAATTCTAACGTGGCCTGAACTTAAGCCATTGCCATCGTTCCATATGGCGCCAATAGCAATAACGTTTCCGCTTGCTGACAGCGCTATCGACCAACCAAAATAATCTTCACTTGCTTCCCCATTTATATCTTCACCTATTTGTGTCCAGACGCCTCCCAGGTATTCAAAAATTCGAACATGACCCGCATTGCTACCCACTGAACTTATAGCTACTATATTTCCAACTTCTGACAACGAAACTCTAAAACCCGCATCCTCAAATTCGACTACACCATTGATGTCTCCACCAAGCTGAGTCCAAGTGCCATCCAGGTTTTCGTAGATTTTAATCTCACCTGTATTTGTGCCATTCTCGTCATTTTGAGAGGCACCAATAGCTATAATGTTCCCTTCACCATTTAGTGCTACCGAATTACCTAGTCGACCTTGTTCCTGTACACCGTCAATATCCTGACCTATTTGTATCCATGATCCACCCGAATTTTCAAAAACTCTAACATGTCCAGAATTATTTGCAGTGCCATCGCTACGTGGTGCACCAATAGCTATGATACTCCCATCGTTTGATAATGATATACTTGTTGCTGATATATCTCCAAAGTTTTCGCCTTCAATATCTTCACCTATTTGTGTCCAAGTACCTCCTATGTTTTCATATACCTCCACTTGACCCCTCCATGAATTATTTAAATCAGAACCTATGGCAACTATACCACCATCAGCAGAAATTGCCAATGACCATCCTGACCGATCGTCCATGGCCTCTCCGGCAATATCTTCGCCTATTTGTGTCCATATACCAGCTACATTTTCATATACCCTCACATGCCCCGATCTACTTCCACCGTCATCATTTTCAATAGCACCAATAGCTACTATGGTTCCATTAGCCGAAATAGCGACCGAATGACCTGATAGGTCTTCTGGATTTTCTCCATTTATGTCATTTCCTATTTGCATTTGCCCGTAACTTGTTAATCCTACGATAAGGATTAACATTGTTAGTGAAACTGATTTTTTTTTCATTTTTTTAATATTTAATGTTTGCTAAATAATAAGTACACCAACCTAGCTGATGTTGAGCCATTGTAACTGTTGCAAATCCGAAGATTGCAATTGCTGTAAAAAATAAATTTTTATTTTTCATATCATAATATTTTGACCAAATCTCAGCACTTACAAACTAAAACATTTCACGCTTAACTGTGAAAATGCGTTTTTAGTTAAACTATTTTCAAAAAACAGCATAAATCCATTAATTTGAAGCTTTAATTGCTGCCATTATTAAAGCTATTTTTTTGTATTTGGATTCTTTAATCTCGAAATACACATACATTCTTCGTAATGATGACCCAATTCCATCCACGCTCATGAATGCTTTTTCTGCAATTTCTTTATTCGAATAGGTTGAATCCTCCAGAAGAATACTTAAAACTTTCCAGTCGGTTTCATTTAGTTTACGTCCGATGGATTGCTCAATAACCATTCGGTTTAATTCAAAACTTTGTGCATGGTCAATTGTTTTATCATTAATTCCTTTCTTAAGTTTTTCAATTTCTTTCAGAAGTCGTTCACGCGCTTTTAAATTCTTTTTTTTCGTTCGCTGAATATAGAAAACAAACAGTAAAAACGAACTAAAAAAAACGATGATGAGAAGAATGGTTTGTTTTAGCTGATGAATTCGAATTTCCCTTTTCTCTTTATCACTTTGGAAAGCAGCATTCGCTAATTGCATTTCAATATCTTTCTTATATGCTACTCTAATGGCGTTAAAGGCATTAACTTCTTTTTGCAGACTGTCGTTGTATGAAATATACTTCTCGTGCATTGATAGTGCAAGTTCCGATTTCCCCATTTGTTTGTAGCAGCTGTATTGCACCCTGTACAAATCATTCAAAAGTCTGTTGTCTTTGCTGTCGAAGATTTCAGATGCTATTGAAAGGGTTAGTGCAAGCCCATTTTTAGGATTATCTTTGGAGATCAGTTCTGCTAAAATTAACTTTCCATGCAAGATGCTTGTTGACACCCCGAATTTCAAATTGAGCTCAAGACTCTTATTTACGTAGTAAAAAGCTTTTTTATATTGATTTAAATCTCTGTAAAGTACGGCAAGATTTAAGTACAATTCTCCTACATAAAGCAAAGCATTTTCCTTTAACAAAATATCTAGCCCAGAGAAATAGCATGTTTGTGCTTCTTCCCATTTTGAAAGTTTATAATTAGCCAAACCCATATTAATGAGGAGAATTCCTTTTGTTCTATCAACTTGTTTAGTTGCTGCCAAATTTTTCTTTACGAGATCAAAATACTCGAGTGCTTTAGGATAATCTTGTAAAAGAAGAAAAACAGCTCCAAGACTGGAAAGCATGCGGTTTATTCCTTCATTGTTGTCAATCTTCTTATATATATCAAGTGCATCTGAAAAGTTATTTATCGCATGAATGTAATCGCTTTGGTAGATGTAAACATTTCCTTTATTGCCTAAAATGTCAGCGATAAAAATATTGTTATTCAGTATTTTTGCAAGTTCTTCAGCTTTTGTGTAGGCGCGCATCGCTTGAGGGTATAATCCCTTTAATCTTAGGATATTACCTTTTCTTTTGCTTGCTTCAAATAATTGTGACTGTTTCTTGTGCGTTTTTGCAAGTTGCAAATGATAATCAACATAAATTAAAGCAGAATCTAAATCTTGCAAGTGGTTGTTTAGATAAAACTCATCTAATGCTTTGAAACGAATTTCGAGAGAATTATTATCGTTTTCCCAAATTCTTTTCTCAGATTGATTTTTTTGTGTTTTCTGAGCGAAAATGAATGTTTGTGTAAGTATAAAAGTGAGAAATAAAAATTGTCTAAACATTGTGGGAAATTTAAAAACAAATTGTAAAGTTATCGATTTTTTGATATTTGTTTAGACGAACTTAAAATTATATAGTTGTGTAGATAACA